>DVJV01000088.1 GCA_018716525.1 Candidatus Ventricola gallistercoris | reverse complement strand
TTGATTTTATTCTTTTAGAAACACACTCTAACACGATATTCTCCAAGAAGCTGTTTTTTAAATAAGGGTAGGCTATGAATGCGATGCAAACAACAGTGGGTGGTTGGAAGAATCGAGGTCTAAGTGGCAGTCGAGGGACGCTCGGTTCCGTGTGAAAAGACATTTCAATTCGATATTAAGTGGGAAGGTGACAAGTATTTCAGGCGAGGGTAAACCGTGCAGAGAGATTGCGGCTTAGATTATTTTGATACCAATATCAGCATATCTTACTTGGAAAGAGATTTTGAGCGTTTCTTCTGCATAAGGTCTTCTTTTTGAATTGAATAAAACAATATGCCGTGTTATTATATAAATGGTTAAGACGTCGTGGAAGCACCCCATTATTAGATGCTGTTGGCTGTTTGAGCATAAGTCACATGGAACGAAATTATCAAAGATAAGCCAAACGTATTCGGCTCGACCTTACGTGGCTGGCTCGTGTTTGAAGAACGGGCGTCTCGTAGATGACATACTCCACATCCACGATTTTGCCCTTGCTGTCTCGGAGACGATTACGGACTATGTATCCGGCCCGTTCCAGTTCCTTCAGGGCGGAGCCGATGCTGTCCGTACCCTCCTTGCAAATTTTCGCAAGCCCCCTGGTGGTGTAGTTCCAGTTCTCCGGCAAGGACAGGATCATGGAGAGCAGCCCTTTGGATTTCAAGGACAGCCTCGCGTTGCGCAGGTGGTGGTTGGACATCACTGTGTAGTCGCGGGTTTTCTCAATGCGAAATACCGCCATGGTATCACCTCCTTTCAGCAGTTTGGAAAAGTGTTCGTTATCGGGGAAAAGACGGCCTCTACGCCACCAGGATACCCCGGAAGGGACAACCTATGGGCGGGGGCTTTGCGGCTAATTGTGGGAGAAAAATCATGGTATTTTCGACTCCTTTCAGGGCAGTTTTGAGATAGTACTAAAGTGTTGACCACATAAGCTGCGCAAATAGGTGACAAATGCAAGATTAATCTGGGTATGCAAAAAGCCATGGGCATGAAACCCATGGCTGCAGACTGTCAAAGAAGCCACTTTGCATCGTAGCAAAGTGGCTTCAGACCATCGACAAACTCCCGCCTCTCGCGAGAGTTTGTCGATGGTCTGAGGCCACTGACAAAACATTGTCTGTGGCCTCAATCGTTCATTTCCTCATGTCAATTCGCAAAAAGGGTACAAAAACCAAAGGCAGCTATTCTCTGCTTTGGCCTCCCGGCTTTACAAATCAACGTTTCGAAAAGGCTCCGCACAATGTTTCGTGGTATAAACTTGTGTGGAGCCCAAATCAATGCAGAATTTCCCGTATAACATCGTGCTCACCTCTTTTCATCATTTATTTGATTGTAAGCTTTTTGACTACGGTTGTCAAGGCAGCCGGGACATTATAAGGTTCATAAATGGCGCATATGGCAACATTCTACGGGCAAAGTATGAAATACACAATATAAGCGGACAATGCCATAAGACGAATACAAATGTATGTTTCCAATAAGAATGCACTCGGGAATTTACCAGGCGTTAGAACGTGGAGCGCTGATGTAAGCAGGCGGCTTGTTTTCTGGGCGAGCTTAACTGGCCGGCTGGTAATCCACGCGGGTTTTAAAGCCGGGCGTCAGCAAGATGTCGCCCTCTGTTGTAATCAGAATTGCGTCGAGTCGCAGCTGCGTGAGCAGCTCAAGCGAACGCTCGCTGCCCAGAACGATACATGCCGTAGCAAAAGCGTCTGCGTCCATGGAACATGTGCTAACGATTGTGGCGCTGACCAGGTCTGTCTGGGCGGGGCTTCCCGTCTGCGGGTCGAGGATGTGGTGATAGCGTATGCCGTTTTCTTCAAAATAGCGTTCATAGGTGCCGCTGGTGACGACGGTTCCATCCGTTATGCTGATCACTGCGGGGGTGACAGGGTCCGGGCACAGGGGATTCTCGACGCCCACCTTGAAAGCGGAGCCATCCGGCTTGCTGCCGGTGCAATAGACATTGCCCCCCAGATTCAAAATGGCGCCGGTGCAGCGGTTGCGGGTCAGCGCTGCCGCTTGATCGGCGATGTACCCTTTGGCAATTCCGCCCAGATCGATTTGCATGCCGGGGGCGAGCGAGACGGTGTGTTCTTGGCCCAGAACAATGCGCTCGTCATCGACCAGCGCGAGCGCAGCGATGCGCTGCGCATCCCCGGGAATCGTATGGGTCTTGAAATTCCACAATTCCGACAGTGGGGCGATCGAAACGGAAAACGCATGATCTGTCAATTCGCTGATTTCCTTTGCGCGCTGCAGAAGGGCATATGTTTCCGGATCCACGGTGACGGGCTTTCCGCCGGCGTGATTGAGGCGATAGACATCGCTGTCCACCTGGGTTTTGGATAGCAGGCTCTCATAGTGGGCGCATAGCTGGTGCAAATCGGAAATCAGGTCTGCATCGGCGCCGTAGAGCGTAAAGGTTACATAGGTGTCAAAGTAGAAGCCTGAACCTGCGGTTTTTGCACTTTGGTTTTCTGCAGCGCAGGCAACGGCGCTGGAAAGCAGCAGACACAGGGCGGCAAAGAGCACGCGCATGTTTTCACGACCATTCTGAAAGAATTGGGAAGCCGACTCGAGGGACAAAGGCGCATTACCAGGTTGAGCGCTTCTCTTGCGCAATCTTTTGCATCAGGGCGATGCACTGTTTGATCTGCGGGCTTTTTTGATGATAATAGGCGCTGATGCTGTAGACGGTCGGCGTATCCGACAACGGAATGAGCACGATGCCGGGGGCCTGAACGCCCTCTGGCAGGAAGGAAATGCCCTGGTCGGCCGCGACCAGAAGCTGCTGATCTTCGATGGTGTTGGCCTGTGTGATGGCGTCATCCGGAAAGCCCTTTTCCCGAACCCAGTGGTAGCTGAATGCGGAGCATTTCGGCCCGGCAGTGGCGTTGAAGAGAATCAGCGGAAGGTGGAGGATTTCACCGAGCCGCACGGATTCTCGGGAGGCCAGCGCGTTGCGCTCGGAAACGGCAACCATCATTCTGCCGGTGATCAGCGGAGAGACAAACCCCTCCTGGGCGTCGATTTCGTCGGTGATGATCAGCGCGATGGAGCACTGCCCCTGCACAAAAGCCTCCGCCAGCCCTTCCAGCGGGTATTTTCTGGCCTCGATGCGCAGGCCGGGCAGGCGCTGCCGCGCCAGGAAAATGGCTTCACGCAGAATTTGCATTTCCAGGTTGCCGACATAGCCGACCACAATGCGCTGCTCATTTTGGTAGACGTTTTGCATTTCGGCAAGCATATCACAGTAATCATCAAAGACCCGCTTGGCCATGGGCAGAAGGCGGATACCCGCTGCGGTGAGCTGTGCAGACTTTTTATCCCGCAGAAACAACCGGACCCCCAGCTCTTTTTCCAAGGTTGCAATTTGTTGGCTGATTGCTGTTTGTGAGACAAAGCAGACCTGCGCTGCACGGGTAAAGCTGCCGCTTTCGGCGACAGCGATAAAGTAATGAATGCGGTCCAGGCTGATCATGATCATTCGTGTCTCCATTGAAAATAATAATCGATTCATTATATCAAACCCATACGGGGAAAGCAAGAATATAAGCGCTTCTTTGACAAGCATAAGAAAGACTTATTTGAAAAAATTTTAACAGTATAGTAAACTGAATCTGTCGATCCTGTCCGTATCAGAAAGGGGGAGCTGAGTGGACTTTTCCGATATCGATGGGTGAAGAGAAATGAAAGGGGATTTCACATGAAGAAATTTTTCGCTCTTGCGCTTGCCGTGCTCGCGATCTGCGGCGCATTCGGCGCGCTGGCAGAAGAATTGCCCGACACCTATACGCACGCCACCGATGCGTCTTCCAAGGAGATGCTGACGGGCGAAGCGCTGGATGCTGCGCTGCAATTCCTGGCCGACTCGTCTCACTATCTGTACATCAATCGTGCGACGCCGTACTATGGCAACTACACTCAGTTCCCCGAAACCGGCTTTGATACCCAGTGGCGCTCTCCTGTGAATGGCCGCGTGTATCGCGGGCCTTACTATGACCCGATTTGCCGCTCTGTGAACTGGCTGACCACCAACCCGAACGGCTCGATCAACAGCTCCGTGGGTTCCTACTGGGTCTGCATTCCGCCGAACACCGACCTGGAGATTGAGAACAACGAGCTGCAGGGCTACGAGAAGAAGGATTGCTGGCAGATCATCGCCTACATGGCGCCGGGTCAGTCTGTGCAGAACTTCATCAATAATGGCCGCGGATCTTTCTACATTGATGCGTCTTTGCTGTCCAATTACGGCCTGCAAATGGGCTGGGAAGATCGCAACATCCTGAATGTGCAGGTTAAGCTGACCAAGGCGGTGCAGCGCGAGCTGACCCCGCAGGAGTATTACGACGGCGAACTGCCGACCACCTCGACCTGGCTGGTTGCCGGCCGCTGGGCTGCTGTTCCCGGCTGGGGACCGGATGCCGGCGAGGATCAGATGCGCAGCATTGCCCAGTTCTGGGGATGCGCGACTGGCGATGACGCCGCGCTGAATCTGAACACGGATGAAGAGCGCGCCGCCTACATCGAGCGTGCCAACAACGATCCCGCTGTGATGGAAGCCCTGACTGGCTGCATCAACTATATGCACTTTGAAATCACGCAGGTGCTCAACATCGTGCAGGAGTGCGGCTTTGACTTTGAGCAGGCGTCCGGCAAGGTCAACGGCATCGACATGGATCATGACGGATTCCTCGACCGGGATGAAAACGGCGAGCTGATCCTGCAGAATTACGAGAACCATGTGCTGCCCGATTTTGCCTATGAGCTCGACCAGAATCTCGGCTGGTGGTATGACGGCACCAACATCATCGATGAGCACGGACAGAAGATCGTCGGTGCGAACGAAGATGGCACCCCGATTCTCTCTGACGGAACCGAAGAAGAGGCCGAGGAGCCTGTGGCCTACGAACTGGCTGACAATGAGTTTGTCGGCACTGCCGATGGCAAGATGGGCCCCATCACCGTGAAGGTCACCGTTGACAACGACGTGATTACGGGCATTGAAGTGCTCGAGCACAGCGAGACCAGCGGTTACTATGAGCGCGGCCTGGAGGTCGTCGATGCGATCATTGCCGCCAATTCGACGGACGTTGACACGATCAGCTCGGCCACTTACACCAGCAATGGCATCATCAACGCCGTCAAGGATGCGCTGAAATGATCATTTGAAGCATCCTGATACGTTCCCCTAACATGCATAAGCCCAGGATACGCAATTCGCGTTTCCTGGGCTTTTTTTGATGGCGTATTGCCTGGCTTTGAATCCGCTTACGTGCGGATTCGGGCATCATTTGCTTCAAAGTGTGCGAACGTAGGAAGGAATCGAGGGGCAGAATCTGGAGGAAGCTTTGCGCCATGCAGGCGGTGCGGATGCCCGTCTTCTGGGCGCCATTTTAGCTCCGTGCGTTTGCAAGCTGTTCGGATCCTGAATGGCCGCGATCCATACCGCGCTGCTTTGCCGGAACGATGCGCTCAGTCCTGCTCAAAGATGCTCCACATGTACGTATACCAGAAGCTTCCCAACGCCTTGGCGCGCCACAGCGCCCAGCCTTCGCTCTCTTTCATGGCCTGGATGGCCGCGCGGTCCCCGGCGAAATAGGCTTGGTTGAGCGTTGCCGCAAAGTCGGACATGATGTCCCGTTCTTCTTGCGTGAGCGCATAGGAGGAAAGCAGATTGTTCATGCTGAGGATCATGGGGGCTCGGAAGCGGTCGATGGCTTCCTGCTCGTACATGTCCAGGGTGTGCGCTTCGTAATGAACGTTTTGATCCTCTAGGGTGATGACGGCATAGTGCAGCGGCGTAACGCACAAAGGCCCCGTCACATATTCGGTCAAACCCGTTTCGTTTTGCGTTTCGTGCTGAATGTGGGAATGGCCGCTGAAATGGTATCGGACGCCATATTGCGCATACAGGCGCAGCACCTCGTCGCAATTGCTTATGGTGAATTCGTCGGCATACAGCGCATTGACGGGAAGCAGGTTCTGGTGACTGAAGGAGAGCACGGTCTTTCCCTCATCCTGTGCCTTTCTAAGCCAGGAAGCCAGCCAATCGAGTGTTGCGTCGGGCAGCGTTCCGGTTGGCGCCTGGTCTGTGTTGGCGTCCAGCAACACCAGCCAGATGGAATCGCCGACCGGATAGATCAGGCTGAAGGAGGCTTCGTCCTTCGCGATGGCCTGATCGCGCCCGAAGCCGGAGCAGATCAGTTCAAAGTCGGCCTGAGAGATGTTTTCAACGGGCCTGGATTGGTGGCCGAAGTAGTTTCTTGAGAGCGTGCTGCTGATGTCGTGGTTGCCGGGCAGCACGATCACCGGTACGCCCGCTTCCCAGGACGCCTTGAATTTCTCTGCGATATCCAGCAGGCTGTCCCGCTCGCCGTTGAAAGTCAGGTCGCCTGTCACGACCACCGCATCGGCCTGTGCAGCCTGAGCGCGGCTCAGGAGGGCGTCTACAAACTCGCCGCTGTGCTCTGTGAGCTTTCCGTCGTTCACATACACGACATTGTGGAACATGTCGCCATAATCCGTGAGCGACGGGGAAAGGTGGTGCGTATCGGTTGCCAGAAAGATGCGCACCGGTTCTTCCGCGCTGCCGGGGCAAAGGCCCAGCAGGGCAACCCCAAGGAGCGCCAAAGCGCCCAAAATCTTTTTCTTCATGTGTGCGATTCCTCCTTGCCAATGAATGCCGGTTTTTAACGCAACGTGGTCGATTCCCGGATGATCAGCTCAGAGGGCAGGCTGATGTGCTGTGTGATGGCGTTGGGAATCTGAATTTTTTCGATCAGCAGCTCACAGGCAGTGTAGCCGAATTGAAATTTGGGCGTGTTGATGGTGGTGATGGTGGGGGAGGAGATCATGGAGTAATCGACGTTGTCATAGCCGATGACCATCAGGTCGTTGGGCACGGAGAGCCCGAGGCGGCGCGCGGCGTTGATGATGGCACAGGCAAACAGGTCGGATATGGCCAGAAAGGCGTCCGGGCGCGTGGGCTGGGAAAGAAGCTGTGTGGCGGCGGAGAAGGCCATATTGTAGTTGATCTCGGGCAGATGGATGACCCAGTTTGGAACCGGTTCGACGTGGTTCATCCTCAGGCTTTGCAGATAGCCTTCTTTTCTGTAATAGTTGTCGCTGTATTTGAGGGGGCCGGACATGAAGGCGACGCGGCGGCACCCTAAGGAAAAGAGGTGATCTGTGGCGGAACAGGCCATTTTCAGATCGTCGAAATTGACGGAGGAGACGGTCGTGCTTTCCAGATCGTAGTCGCAGCATTGCACGATGGGCAGCAGGTGGCTCAGCTGTTTGAGGAGGGCGGCGTTGATGTGGTTGAGGGTGATGAGGCCGGAGATTTTGAGGTTTTTGAGCGTCTTTTCGAAACTGGGGTAGGTATTGGCGTTGATGTGCTCCTGAAGGATGAGCATCTGGTAACCGTGCTGCGCGGCAGAGGCCTTGGCGCCGCGTATGACCTCGTTGAAAAAGGAGTTAAAGTCAAACGGCAGGGTGAAGAGGATGAGCTTGCCGGAACTGGTGGTCTGCAAAATGACATCGGAGGGGTCTACGCCCTTTTCACGCAGGGCCTGGCAGACCTTCTCGCGTAAATCCGGCTTGACTGCGTCCTGATTGTTGAGAACCCGGGAAACGGTGGCGCTTGAAACCTGGGCGATTTCGGCAATTTCGGCGATGGAAAACGGATATTTTCTCCTCACGCAATTCACAACCTTTTGTCGATCTTTTGTATT
>DVJV01000087.1 GCA_018716525.1 Candidatus Ventricola gallistercoris | reverse complement strand
AAAGGAAAAGAAAAGGCTTCCCTGTCAGCAGGAATATGAAATAGCCTGCGCGATGCTGGATGAATAAGAAAAATGGCTGTTTGATGAGTGCAGGGGGACGCTGCATGGCCGCCTGAGCGTTGGGGCGGGTTGCCCCTGGACGTGAGGCTTCTTTTGCTGTACGGATTTCCACGCATATTGTGAAAGGGCGAGGCGTGCACCTGGCCTCAAAGGGGAGGCAAGAGGCAGCGCGCCAGCCGTTTTTCATCCTGTTTTGCGGGGAATGTGCCGCACATTGTGAAGCACAGGGAAATGTGTTATAATCAATCATCATCAATCATACGGAGGAATTCATGGAAACGGGCAGGCAGAGCCGCAATTACGCGCTATGCATCGGCATGGCGCTGGCATTTTGGGTTGTGCAGACGGTGTACATGCACGGTACGCTTTTACACGTCGGCAGCGCAGGGGAGAGCATGGCGCTATCGGCACTGTTTGCGCTGGTGTATGGGGGCGCGCTTGCGGCTTTTGCATGGCTGCAAAAGCCTGGCAGGCGTTTACTCTTGGCCGTAGGCGCGTTCATGGCGGTTGTGATGCTGGCGCGTGTGAGCATGCTCGACTTTGTTACCGCTGACTATGATTCCTTTCTGGCGGGATGGACACAGATGTTCCGCGAAGGCGGCTTTGCTACCCTGGGCGGGGAAAACGTGGGCGACTACAACCTGCTTTACCAGTACGCGCTGCTGCTCATCTCCAAGGTGCCGCTGCATGACCTGTACCTGATCAAGTGGCTGACGGTCGTCTTTGACTTTTTGCTCGCCTTGGCCATGATGCGCGCTGCGCAGTGCTTTGCTGGGCCGCGCACTGCCGTGCCCGTGCTGCTGATCGTCTTGGCACTGCCCACCACGCTGCTTGGCGGCGCCTGCTGGGGCCAGTGTGATTCGGTCTACGCGTTCTTTGTCGTGCTGAGCCTGTACTGGCTCATGACGGATCATCCCACGCGCTCGGCTGCTGTGCTGGCGCTGGCTTTTGCCTTTAAGCTTCAGACGATCTTCTTTTTTCCCGTGGTGTTGCTCGGGCTCATTCATAAGCGCTACAAGCTGCGCCATGCGCTGGTGTTTGCTTTGTCCTATCTGGTCACGATGGTGCCTGCGCTCATCGCGGGGCGCTTGTTTCTGGATGCGCTGTCGGTCTATGCCAACCAGTCCATGGGGCAGTATTACGACCGCCTGACGTATAACGCTCCGAACCTTTATCTGTTTTTCCCGATGCTCGGCTTTTCAAACAGCCAGCCGTATACGTGGATGCGCTACATCGAAGGGGTGGACAAGGACGCAGTCAACGCCTATTTGAATGCCGACCTGATGCCCGCCCTCCAGACGGCGGCGCTATATGCCTGCATTTTGCTGACGCTGATTGTCGTCGTATACTGGCTGATCCATTACCGGGAAGTGACGCCGCAGATGACGCTGGAGTTTGCCTTGTTTTTCGCCATATTCCTGCCGTTTGTGATGCCCAAAATCCATGAGCGGTATTTTTATCTGGCGGACATGTTTTCATTGCTGTACGCTGCTAGGGAAAAGAACAGGCGGTTTGTCCCGCTGCTGGTCGTCGGGGCGTCATTTTTCAGCTATCTGCCGTATTTGACGCGCCAGCGCCCGGTCGATGAGCGTGTGGCGGCCTTGATGATGTTTGCAGCGCTCGTGCTTGTTTCGCGCGATCTGCTCATGGCCATGCGAAGAAACCGCCGCGCGATGGGGCAGAAAGGGGTGAGCGCCGCGTGATGAAGCAGGTCTTTCAGCAGACGGGCTGCGCTGCCGTCCGGATGGATGAACAGCTCACCCGGTATGCGCGTCCCATCGGTATCTTGACAGCGCTGTTGCTTAGCGCGCTCTTTGTGCTGTATAACGTGTCTTCCGGCCCTTTGCACAACCTCAATGATATCGGCGGCTGGTCAAACCGCGCGCTCTTCATCGGCATGACGGCAGCCGTGCAGGGGCTTTTGCTTGCCATAGCGGCGTTTTTGCACAGAGGGCGGCTGTCACGGCTGCTGCTGCGTCAGGTTTTGCTCACATTTGGGCTGCTGATTCTTTTGCTGGGCATCAATCAAAAGACGTTTGCCTATGTCCAGCAGGTTCAGCCGCTGGTTCGCGCCATGGACGAAGGGGGCCTTTCGGCCATCGCCGGGCTGCAAACGCCGCTTTCTGCACCGGCGCTTACGCTGCTGTATGTTGTCACGCGCGGCCCCGTATACGACATGTATATGGCGAAACTGCTGTGCATCGGCTGCATGATGGGGCTTGCTTTGCTTGCGGTGCATGTGGCGGACAGGCGCGGATGGGGGCTGCGGGCAGATGTGCTGCTCGCGCTCTGCCTCATCCTGCCGCAGGGATTTTTGAGCGCGGCGTGCGCGGCGCAAACGGATGTCGCAGCTGTGCTGATGCTGGGCTTGTCCCTTTCGCTGCTGTGGCGGTCGCATCCTGCGGCTGGGATGGTCTTTGCGGGGCTTGCCGTGGCGCTAAGCGGCGTGTCGCTCTATGCGCTGCCCGTCTATGCCCTGGCCATGCGCGAGGGGCGGTTTGGCCTGCGCCACGCGGCAATGGCGGCGGCGGTGGCGCTTTTAGCCTGTGTGCCGGCTGTTGCAAGCGGAATGCCCGCAGGGGAAGCGCTAGCCAGCCTGCTGCGCGCCAATTTCAGCCTGCCTCAGTACGCGAGCGGCGCGCCGAACCTGATGGGCGTATTTCCGCGTGCGGCCATGGAGGAAATGCCGGAGTATTTCATGCTGCGCCAGGTGCCTGCGCTTGATCCCGTGACCAATGCCACGACCTATTACACGCAGGAGCATTTTACCTACATCATGCGCGGCATGACGCTGGCCGGGCTTGCCCTGTATGCGGGCTTGTGTGCATGGCTTGGCGGCAAGCAGGCGATGCATCCGTTGCGCCAGGTTCTGGCCCTGACGCTGGGGGCGCTGATTGTCTGCCCGGGCGTGAGCATGGGCGCGTGGCTGCTGCTGGATGTTTTGTGCCTGTATGCGGTGATGATGGCGCCTGCCTTGCGCCTGCCCGCTTGCCTGGTGCTCTTTGCGACGGCAGCCGGGTGCTGTTATCCGGTGACGGAGGAAATTTTGCTGCCCACGGTTGTCGGGTTTGCGCTGTGTGCGGTGGCGCTGTGTATGCTGCTGGAGATCGTGCCAGGTGCCGGCAGCGGGGAGGGGGAGCTTCATGGATGATCGGAAGGTGCGCCTTCGCATCGTGTCGGTGATGACCGATCCCCAGGGAGAACGGCATGAGACAAAGCATGCGCGTTTGGGGGCGCTGCGGGAGGAGCACGGCAGTGTCGTGCTGACCTATGAAGATGAGCAGGATGGTGAGCGCGCCCATGTGGTGCTCACGGCATCGGCAGACAGCGCCCAGATGCGCCGCATGGGAGCCATGAGCGGCATGCTGCGCTTTGAGCCCGGTGTGCGCACATCGAGCGCTTATGTGACGGTCTATGGGGAAATCCCTGTTTCCGTGTTTACGCGCCGGGTTGCGCTGGAAACACGGACAGACGGGGGCAATCTCCATCTTGACTATGATGTATATGTCGGCGGAGAGAAGACTTCCTCTGCCGAGATGGTGATCACGTGGAAGGCGTGAGCGCACACGTGCGCCGGATGGCACGCGATGCGCTGTTGGGCGCAGGCGGAGGGGGATTTGTGCGGTTTGCGCCGCCAGACGGTGCATTGCTGGTCACCGATGCGCCCAGGCATTGCGGGCAGGAAGGCCGGCACGCGCAGGTTGTCGCTTTGCAGGCGGCAGGGTTTGACTGCCAAGAATCGGATGGGCTGCTGCTGCTTTCCCCCGGCGATGCGCTGCTTGAAGCGCTGTGCGGCGCAGAAAGAAGCGTGTGCGTGGATTGGGAAGCCCCTCTGTGCACTGTGCAGGCGCTTGCAGCGCGCTTTGGGCGAGAATGCCGTCTGCCGCTCACCCCTGCGGGACGGCAGTTGGTGCTGGAAATGCTTCGCCT
Source organism: Candidatus Ventricola gallistercoris (assembly GCA_018716525.1). Taxonomy (GTDB): domain Bacteria; phylum Bacillota; class Clostridia; order Christensenellales; family Aristaeellaceae; genus Ventricola; species Ventricola gallistercoris. The sequence goes on along the minus strand of DVJV01000087.1, from coordinate 14,434 downwards.
GCTTTGGCAGGAGGAGAAAAGGGTATTAAAGGGCGTTGATCTCATCCGCATGCGCGCGGCAAAGATGCTGCGCGCGGGTGACCGCAGCGGATTTAGCGAGGCGGGAAGCCTGCTGGCTGCCTGGTGCCGCGAGTGGGAGGGCGCCATCAAACAGAACACAGGAAGGAATGAGAGCAAATGAAAATCGAGTGGATTGGGCATTCCTGCTTCCGCCTGACGGCGGTGGATGGCACGGTGGTCATCGCCGATCCGTATGACGACAGCGTGGGCATTGGCCTGGTTCCGCTGGAGGCGGATCTGGTGACCATGAGCCACAACCATCATGACCACAACTTTACCGGAATGCTGCGCGGCACGCCGCGGATTGCGCGCGGAGTGGAGCTCGCGCATGTGGGCAGTGTCAGCGCACGTGCCGTGGATTCCTTTCACGACGATGTTCAGGGCGCCATGCGGGGGCCCAACGCGATCCGGATCTTTTCGATTGACGGGCTGAAGGTCGTTCACATGGGCGATCAGGGGTGCATGCCGTCTGAGGATGCGCTTACCGCCATTTCGGATGCCGACGTCATGCTGCTGCCAACGGGCGGTTTTTACACCGTGGATGCACACGGCGCAAAGGCGATTGTAGAGGCGGCGCATCCCCGCTGCGTGATCCCGATGCACTTTAAGACGCTGCATTGCAGCTATCCCATTGAGGGGGTGCAGCCCTTCCTGGCGCTGATGGGCGTTGCCGATGCTTCTCCCGTCAGTGAGCTGGAGATCCTGCCGGGAAGCGTTCCGCAGGGCGTTGTGCTCATGAAGTGCCTGACCGACGAGATCTGATCCGAATTCCCCGATTCAAATGCGCAACCAGTCACATGGGTTGCGTGCTGACGGGCACCGGTATCCGCATGCATACCAGTGCAAAGAGAGCTGTGCCTGGCCGGATAGGCGGGGCACGGCTCTTTTTTGCCCCGTATTGTGGCTGGCAAGGGGCGTGGTGGGGAGCCTTGCGTTTGGCTCTTTCTTTTTGACGCGGTTTGGTATATAATGAAAAAGATGATGGTGTATTGTGTCCATCCGTATCTGGGATGAATGGTTTGGGAAGGAGAGAATTTCCGTGGCGCTTCGCAAAATTGTGTGCATTGAGGATGAGCTGCTTCGCAAGAAGAGCCGTCCGGTGGAAAAGTTTGATGAAAAGCTGCACAAGCTGCTTGATGATATGGCCGAAACCATGTATGAGGCTAACGGCGCGGGCCTTGCCGCGCCGCAGGTTGCGGTGCTGCGCCGCATCGTGGTGATGGACTGCGGCGACGGGCTCATCGAGATGATCAACCCGCAGATTCTTGAAACGGAAGGCGAGCAGGATGGGCCGGAAGGGTGCTTGTCTGTGCCGGGCCGCCGGGGTATGGTCAAGCGCCCGATGAAGGTGCGTGCCAAATTCCAGGACCGCAATGGCGAGTGGTATGAGATCGAGGCGGAGGAGCTGCTTGCACGCTGCATCATGCACGAAACCGATCACCTCGACGGGCGGCTGTATGTGGACATCATGTCCCGTGAGATCTTCGAGGATGAGGAAGAGCCGGAAGCGGGGGAAGAGCAGAAGTGAGAATTGTGTTCATGGGCACGCCGGACTTCGCCGTTCCCTCGCTGACGGCTCTGGTGGAAGGCGGCTATGAGGTGGTGGGCGTGTTCTGCCAGCCGGACAGGCCCAAGGGACGCGGTCACAAGCTGGCAGCCTGCCCGGTGAAGGAGGCGGCCCAGCGCATGGGCATTCCGGTGTTCCAGCCGGAGCGCATCAAGCGGGAAGAGGGAGTCTCTACCCTGCGCGCGCTGGCGCCGGATCTGTGCGTGACGGCGGCATTCGGGCAGATTCTCTCCCAGGAGATTCTGGATATTCCGCCTCTGGGCACGGTGAATGTGCACGCTTCGCTGCTTCCGGCGCACCGGGGCAGCGCTCCGATCAACTGGAGCATCATCCTGGGGGATGCCGTCACCGGCATAACGACCATGTTCACCGACAAGGGCATGGATACGGGCGATATGCTGCTCAAGGCCGAGACCCCCATCGGGGAAAATGAAACGGCGGGGGAGCTCAGCGACAGGCTGTCCCGGATGGGGGCGGCGCTGCTCTTGGATACGCTGCGGGCGCTTGAGCGGGGGACGCTCGTCAGAACCCCGCAAAACCCGCAGGAAGCCACCTACGAGCCCAAGCTCAGCAAGGAGCTGGGCTGCATCGACTTTGCAAAGGATGCGCGCACGATCGACCGCCTGGTGCGCGGCACGACGCCATGGCCCGGCGCGTTTACGACGCTTGACGGCGGCGTGATCAAGATCGCATCGGTCAGGCGGGTCAGCGACGTGCCCAGCGGTGTGCCCGGGGAGATCGTCGCGGCGGATGAAAAGCGGGGGCTTGTCGTCTCCTGCGGGGATGGCGATCTGGAACTGACGCAGATTCAGATGCCTGGCGCAAAGCGCATGGCATCCAGAGATTATCTGCGAGGACATAAAATGGATACAGGCATTTGCCTGGGAAAGGCATAAACGCACATGGCAGACAACAGAGGACGTGACGGCGGATACCGCCCTGCGGGCGGAAAGCGGGAAAAAGCCCCGGCAAGACCTGGTGAAAAGCGGCCGTATCAGCCGCGCGCAGAGCGCCAGGGCGCAGGCGAGAAGCCGTTCAGGCCGAGAGAAGGCCGGGTTGCGCCGGGTGAAAAGCGATCGAATCCCTGGAAAAATGACCGTAAACCGGCGCCGGTCGGGCGCAGTTTCGCCCCGCGTGCGGACCATCGCCCGGCGCAAAAGCGCGCACCCAATCTCGTGCCGCGCCGCGTAGCGCTGGAAACGCTCCTGGATGTGAGCCGTTCGGATGCCTATGCCTCGCTGGCGCTTGATAAGCGGCTGGCGCAGGCGAATCTGCCCCGGCGGGACCGCGCTTTTGTCACCCGCCTGGTGTACGGCACGCTTGAAAACAGGCTGACGCTTGACTGGCGGATCGGCCAGTTCCTGACGGATGGCGAAAAGGAGCTGGAGCCCACCGTCCGCGAGATTCTGCGCATGGGCGCCTATCAGCTCTTCTACCTCGACCGCGTGCCGGATATGGCGGCCGTCGATGAGTCGGTGAGCCTTGCGCGTGCCATGGGGCTGGAAGCGCTCACCGGTCTGGTCAACGCGGTTTTGCGCAACATGATCCGGGGCAAGGATCAGGTGACCTGGCCTAAACCGCAGGAAGATCCGTGCCATTATCTGTCTGTGATGTTCAGCGCGCCGCCGGCACTTTGCAAGCTGCTCATCGAGGCATATGGCGAGCATGGCGCGCTGGAAATTCTGCGCTACCGTCCCCAGCAGCGCGATGTGACGGTGCGCGTTAACTATCTGCGCTGCGACGATGCACGCTTGCGCAGCCTCTTTGCCGATGAGGAGATCGAGTTTGATCCGGGCATCGTGCCGGGCACGTACAAGATCCACAATGCGGGCGACATGACGCGCATGCGCGCTTTCCAAAATGGCCTGTTCACCATCCAGGGCGAAAGCTCGGTGATCGCCGCGCGCATGGTGGGGGCAAAGCCCGGGCAGACGGTGCTCGATGCGTGTGCCGCGCCGGGCGGCAAGACGGCTGTGCTCAGCGAGATGATGAACGACACCGGCCGTGTTTACGCGTGGGATACCCATGCCCACCGTGTGGAGCTGATCCGGGGCACGGCCAACCGCCTGAAGCTGGAAAACGTGCGTCCCGCGGTGCGGGATGCGTCTGTGCCGCGCGAGGATATGGCCATGACGCTGGATGCTGCGCTTGTGGATGCGCCCTGCTCCGGCACCGGCGTGATGCTGGAAAAGCCGGATGTCAAGTACCGCGTCAGCGAAGAGGGCGTGCAGTCGCTCTGCGCTGCGCAGGCGGCCATTCTGGATGCCATTGCGCCCATGGTCAAAGTGGGGGGCACGCTGGTGTATGCCACCTGCTCCATTCTGCCCCAGGAAAATGAAGGACAGGTGCGCGCATTCCTTGCGCGCCATCCCGAGTATGCCATTGCGCCCATGGCACAGGATCTGCCGCCGGAGCTGGCCGAGCATGAGGGCGAATGCGGCCTGCAAATGTTTGCACACAGGGATGGTACGGACGGTTTCTACGTCTGCCGGATGAACAGGGTGAAGGCATGAGCAAGCAGGAGATGAAGACACAGCTGCTGGGCATGACGCCGGAGGAGCTCTCCGCGTACATGAAGGAACTGGGGCAGCCTGCATTCCGGGCTAAACAGGTGTTTTCGTGGCTGCATCAGGGTGTGCCGTTTGCGGAAATGAGCAACCTGCCCAAGGCGCTTCGGGAAACGCTCTCTCAGACCTGCGCAGATAACCCGGTATCGGTGCTGGAGACCATCGAGTCCAAGCTGGATGGAACGGTCAAGCTGCTCTACTGCCTGTGGGATGGGCATGTCATCGAAGGCGTGCTCATGCGCTATAAATACGGCAACACGCTTTGCCTGTCCACGCAGGTGGGCTGCCGCATGGGGTGCGCCTTCTGTGCCTCCACGCTTGATGGCTGTGCGCGTAACCTGACGCCCGGGGAGCTGCTCGGGCAGATCGTCTGCGCCAACGGCGTGCTCGTCGCGCAGGGCAACGGCCAGAAGGTGGGCAACATCGTGCTCATGGGCAGCGGAGAGCCACTTGACAACTATGACAACGTTGTCAAATTCCTGCGCATTTTGCGCATGGAAGGCGGGCTTTGTATCGGAATGCGCAGCGTTTCGCTTTCCACGTGCGGCCTGGTGGAGCAGATGCGCAGGTTCGCGCATGAGGATCTTCCGGTCACGCTTTCGCTCTCTCTGCACGCGCCCAACGACGAGGTGCGCCGCACGCTTATGCCGGTAGCGCGCCGCTATCCCATGGACGAGGTGCTTGATGCCTGCCGCTATTACATCGAAAAGACCGGGCGGCGCGTGATCTTTGAGTATGCGCTGGTGCACGGCGTCAATGCGTCGCCTGCACAGGCGGAAGAACTGGCGGGAAAGCTGCGCGGGATGCAGTGCCATGTCAACCTGATTCCGCTCAACAGTGTGCCGGAGCGCGGGCTGATGGGCGTGAGCGAGCGGGAAGTGGATGCATTCAAGAAGGCGCTTGAACAAAAGAACATCTCCGTCACCCGCCGGCGGGAGATGGGGGACGATATCGAGGGAGCCTGCGGTCAGTTGCGCAGGCGGTATATGAGCGATAACGCGCAGACGTCTGTCTGAGCGTAGAATGGCAGAAAAAACAGAGACGGTTGGGGCGACGGCCGAGGGGGAAACGACGTGGCAGCGACAATGCGGACGGATGTAGGCAAGCGGCGCAAGCAAAACGAGGATGCCGCCTGGTTTGACGAGCAGCGCGGCATATTCGCCGTGGCGGACGGCATGGGCGGTCATCTGGCGGGCGAAGTGGCCAGCGCTATGGCTGTGGAAGCCGTGCAGCAGATGGCCAGGCGCTATGCCAAACCGGATATTGCGGCGCTGCGCGAGACCGTGGCCGGCGCGCATCAGGCCATTGCCGCCCATGCGCAGCAGCATGAGGAGTGCGCGGGCATGGGGACGACGCTGTCCGTGATGTGGCGTGGGCATGGATACATGTACATTGCGCATGTGGGCGACAGCCGCATCTACCGTCTGCGCCAGGGGCGGCTGGAGCAAATTACGCAGGATCATTCCCTGGTGGATGAGCTGGTGCGCGCGGGGCTGATCAGCCGCCAGGATGCGCGCAGGCACCCGCGGCGCAATATCATCACGCGCGCGCTGGGCACGCCGGGTGAAAACGAGCCGGATCTTCTGGCTGCCGATGCCAAGGCGGGCGACCGCTGGCTGCTTTGCACGGACGGGCTCAACAGCATGGTCGACGATGCAGACATCGAGCACGCGATGCAGGGCGACGACATGCAGGCGGCCGCGGATCAGCTCATCGCCATGGCGCTTGACGCGGGGGGCAGCGACAATGTCACGCTGATCCTCTGCACAGGTGAGGAGGACGAGACGTGGAATCCAGACTGATCGGGAAAATCGTCAGCCGCCGGTTCCGCGTCGAGGATGTCATCGGCCGCGGTGGTATGGCGATCGTCTACCGAGCCTTTGACCTGCGGACGCACCAGGCGGTGGCCTTCAAGGTGCTGCGCGAAGAATACGAGAATGACCAGGAGTATGTTGAGCGCTTCCGGCGTGAGGCGGAGGTTTGCCGCAAGCTGGGCCACCCCAACATCGTCAACATGATCGATTCGGGCACGGTCGGCGGCATTGCCTACATCGCTATGGAGTACGTCGACGGCCAGACGCTCAAGGAGCTGATCACCCAGTCCGGGCGCATCTCACAGGATGAGGCGGTGCGCTATGCCTTGCAGATCCTGGCGGCGCTGGGGCATGCACACCAGCGCGGCATCGTGCACCGGGATGTGAAGCCGCAGAATATCATGATCTCGCGCACCGGGCAGGTCAAAGTCGGCGACTTTGGCATCGCGGGCATGGCGGATACCAAGACGCTGACGACCGATGGAAACGTCATCGGATCGGTGCACTACTTTTCGCCCGAGCAGGCGAAGGGCATGAAGGCGACGGCCGCCAGCGATTTGTATTCGGTCGGCGTCATCCTCTACGAGATGCTGGCCGGGCATGTGCCGTTTGACGGGGAAACCGCGGTTTCCGTGGCGATGATGCACCTGATGGAAACGCCCAAGCCCATCGAAGAGGAGGTGCGGGTTTGCCCCGCAGTGGCGCTCATCGTCAAAAAGGCGCTTGAAAAGCAGCCGAATGCGCGCTACCAGACGGCCGATGCGATGATCCGGGACCTGCGGCGCGCGTTGCGCCATCCCGATGGCGAGTTCATGCAGCAGCGCCGCCCGGCGATCGAAGAAAAGCCGCGGGAAGCGGTGCGCAAGATTCGCACGGCGAGAAAGAAGCACAGCCTTGCGGCGCGGCTGGGGACGTTGTTCATCGCACTGCTGCTGGTGGTGATGATTGCCGTGGCGGGCATCCGGCTCTACCGCACGATGTTTGTCGTCGCCTTTATGCCGGATCTGTCCGGCCTGGATGAGGTGACGGCGCAGCGCATGGTCGAGAACGCGGGGCTGTATCTGGAGCTGGAATACGCCTACAGCCAGACGCGGGAAGGCTATGTCTGCGAGCAGTCGCCCAAGGCCAATACCGAGGTGGCGCGCGGTGGGACGGTGCAAGCCGTGATCTCGCGCGGGAGCAGTATGCTGACGGTGCAGCGGCTCACGGGCATGACGCAGGATGAAGCGGAGGAGAGCCTCGTTTCGCAGGGCTTTGTCGTCGGCAGCATCGAGGTTGTGCCCAGCGAGATGATGCGCGGCACGGTTATCGCACAGCAGCCTGCCGCGGGCGAGAGCGTGCAAATCGGCACCGCGTTTGACCTGACGGTCTCCGGAGGGCGTGTGGTCGTGCCGGAGCTTGCCGGGCAGCGGGAGGAAGAGGCGGTAGAGCGCATCAATTCGGTGGGGCTTTCCTGCGGAGAGATCACCTATCAGACGGTGGAGACCGCGCGGCAGGATGGCGTGGTGCTCTCCCAGTCGCTGGAGAAATTCACGCAGGTTCTGCCGGGCAGCGTGGTGGATATGACCGTGGGCAAATATGACAAGCGCAAGTATACGGCGGATGTCACCGTCAATGTTTCCGTGCCCGAGGAGGGTGTGACCGTCCGCGTGACGCTGGTGAATGAAGACGGCAGCGAGAGCGATATGTACGCCGCGACCCATACGGAACCGGGCGAACTGAGCCTGAAGGTGACGCTGCGCAGTGAGATAAGCGGCGTTCGAACCTGGCGGCTGTATCTGGATGGAAACTTCCGCAGCGAAGCAACGGCGGTATTGCAGTAATAAGACAGACGGAAATGACCGGAAGGGAAGACAGGAGAAGGGCATGACGGGAAGCATTCTGAGGGGGATCGGCAGCTTTTACACTGTGCTTGCCGATGAGGATGCACAGGAGTACACGCTGCGCGCGCAGAAAAAGCTGCGCCATCAGAAGCTGACGCCCATGGTGGGCGACCGGGTGCGCTTTACCCCCGGCGAGGGGGACGATGACGGGTGGATTGAGGAGATCCTGCCGCGCAAAAGCGAGCTGATCCGCCCGAGCGTGGCCAATGCAGATATGCTGATGCTGGTGGTGGCCAGCGTGCCGCAGCCGGATATGCTGCTGGTGGATAAGCTGATCCTGCGCGCGGAGCGCGGCGGAATGACGCCTGCGATCTGCGTCAATAAGGTGGATCTGGGCGAGGAGCTGGCGCAGCGCATTGCCGCGGAATATGCGGGCACGGAGCTTCGCGTGTTTAGCGTCAGCGCGAGAACGGGCGAAGGCATCGGCGCGCTGCGCGAAGCGCTGCGCGGCAAGGTGACGTGCCTGGCGGGTCAGTCTGCCGTGGGTAAGAGCTCGCTGCTCAATGCGCTCTTTGGCCTGAATCTGGAGACGGGCGGCCTCAGCCGCAAGACAGAGCGCGGACGGCACACCACGCGCCACGCGGAGATGATGTCGCTGAACGGATCGTTTGTGCTGGATACGCCGGGCTTCAGCCTGCTGGAACTGGAGACGGACATGGAGCCGCAGGAGTTTGCCAGCCTCTATCCCGAGTACAACGCGCTCGCGGCGGATTGCCGCTTTCAGCCGTGTCTGCACGACCGGGAGCCTGGCTGTGCGGTGCGTGCGGCTGTGGAATCGGGCGCGCTGGGGGCAGCACGTTGGGCGCGGTACCGCCAGCTGCTTGGCGAAGTGCGTGAAAACTGGAAAGGACGATACTAATGGTTGAGATTTCACCATCCGTGCTGGGCGCGGATCTGATGCATCTGGGCGATGAGATTCGCCGCGTGGAAAACTTGGGGCTGCACTGGCTGCATCTGGATCACATGGACGGCCACTTTGTGCCTAATATCAGCTTTGGGCCCGACTTTGTGCGCGCCATGCGGGCGCAGACGGGGCTCTTTCTGGATGTGCACCTGATGCTCAGCCACCCCTTGCAGTATATCGACGCCTATGCGGATGCGGGCTCGGACCTGATCACCGTGCACGTGGAGGCGGAGGACGACGTGCAGCAGGTGCTCCGCGCGATTGCGGCGCGTGGCATTCGCACGGGCATCAGCATCCGCCCGGCAACGCCGCCGCAGGCCATAGAGGCGCTGCTGCCGCTTTGCGATCTGGTGCTGGTCATGACGGTGGAACCCGGCTTTGGCGGCCAGAGCCTGCGCGAGGATTGCGTGGAGAAGATTCCCGTGTTGCGCGAGATGATCCGCCGCACGGGGCGCGACATCCTCATCGAGGTGGATGGCGGCGTCAAGCGCGAGAATGCGGGCAAGGTGATCGAGGCGGGCGCCGATGTGCTGGTCATGGGCACGGGGCTCTTCCGTGCGCAGGCCCCGCAGGCCGTCGTGCGCGATGTGCTGGCTCACACACAAAAGGACGGGGACGCACCGTGCATGCGCTGATCGTGCTGGGGGGCGATGCGCCCGCAAAGGACCTGTTGGAAAGCTGTATGCGTCAGGCTGACCTGACCCTCGCGGCGGATAGCGGCCTGACGGCTTTTGATACGGCGGGCTTGATGCCGGATATGCTCATCGGGGATATGGACAGCGTCGCACCCGATGTGCTTGCCCGCTATGAGGGAAAGCTGCCCGAACATAGGCTGAACTGCATCAAGGATGATACCGACGGCGTGGATGCCCTCGACGTGGCCATTGGCCGTGGTGCGGATGAAATCACGTTGCTGGGCGCGCTGGGCGGCAGGCTTGATCACGCTCTGGCCAACCTGATGCTGCTTGTGCGGGCACACCATCACGGGGTGCGGGCGCAGATCCTGGAAAAGGGGCTTCGCATCGTGCGTGTGGATGGCAGCTATGCGCTGCACGGCGCCAAGGGGGATACGGTCTCCCTGCTGCCTTTGGGAGAGGCTCATGGGGTCACGCTTCGAGGCTTTTTCTATCCGCTTTGTGACCACACGCTCAAAAGCGATTATCCGCTGGGCGTGAGCAATGTGGTCACGGAGGATGAGGCGCTTGTCAGTGTGAAACAGGGGGATCTGATTCTGTTTCACTTCTTTCAGGAATCGCCTAAAAGGCGTGCCGGATCGGCAAACGGGATCGTTGAATAAGCTGGGGTAAACGGGTCTCCTTTCGTTTGACGAAAGGAGATCTTTTGCATATAGGAATTTTGATAGGCAAAAAGCAGAGGGCGTTGTATCACAAGATGTTATTCTGCTTAAGGCGGAACTGGCTGACCGCACGCTCAATTGCGCAGGAATTTTGCTGTGCAGATAGGTTTTTGACATTTGATGTCGAATAGATAAGCGTGATCGTTTATTTATATGCAACCATGAGAGGAGGCGCATGGCGTGACCATCAGAGAACGATTGGAACAGCAGGAGAGGAGCACGCTCAGCCCGTATGCCAAGCTCAGCTGCGAGACGAAGGGGCGTGAAAAGCCGATCTCCGCAGACGACATGCGCACAGAGTTTCAGCGGGACAGGGACAGAATCGTGCATTGCAAGTCATTCCGCCGCCTCAAGGGGAAGACGCAGGTGTTCATTTCGCCGCAGGGCGATCATTACCGCACGCGCCTGACGCATACGCTGGAGGTCACACAGGTGGCCCGCACGATCGCCAGGGCGTTGCAGCTCAATGAAGATCTGACCGAAGCGATCGCCATGGGGCACGATTTAGGGCACACGCCGTTTGGCCATGTTGGCGAGGATGCACTGGACCGCATGATCGAGGGCGGTTTTCAGCACCGCGTGCAGTCGCGCCGGGTGGTGGAGGTGCTCGAACACGGCGGAGAGGGGCTCAACCTCACTTGGGAAGTGCGCGACGGCATCGAGCATCACTCCGGCAAAGTGCGCCCCCAGACGTTGGAAGGGTGCTGTGTGCATCTGGCGGACCGGATCGCCTATATCAACCACGACATCGACGATTCCATCCGTGGCGGCGTGCTGCGCGCAGAGGATCTGCCTGCGCGGTCTCTGCGCACGCTGGGGCAAACGCATGGCCAGCGCATGGGCACGATGATTGCCAGCGTGGTGCGCCAGTCGGAGGGCAAGCCGGATGTGGCGATGGAGCCCGCCATCTGGGATGAGCTCATGGCATTGCGCGAGTTTATGTTTGAGCGCGTCTATTCCCGGGACTGGGCGGCCAACGAGTCGGAAAAAGCGAAATATATCATCGAAGCTCTGGTGGGGTACTATATGGAGAATCCCGCACAAATGCCCAATGAGTATCTTGAAATTGCCTACCGGGAGGGCACGCAGCGGGCGGTGTGCGATTATGTGGCGTGCATGACGGACGCGTTTGCCGTCAAGACATTTCAGCGGCTGTTTATCCCGCCTTTTTTCGACGGAATTGGATAAAATGGATTGAGTTGGTGCGAAAAAATGCACCTGGTATGCAGGAATATGCGAATACGCGGCGAAAATGAGTAGGGCGGTGAGGGAACTTGGCTAGGCTTCCGCAGGCATGGATGGACGAGCTGCGTGAGCGCGCGGATATCGTGCAGGTGGTTTCCCGGTATGTGCAGCTTCAGCAGAAGGGCGGGCGGTACTGGGGGCTGTGCCCCTTTCACGGGGAGAAGACGGCGTCTTTTTCCGTCAGCCCGGACAGGCAGATGTACTACTGCTTTGGCTGTCATGCCGGCGGGGGCGCCATCAATTTCGTGATGGAAATTGAGCATCTGGACTTTATGGACGCCGTCAAGCTCCTGGCGGAGCAGGTGCACATGGACTTGCCCCAGATGATCGGCGATCGTGAGGATGGGGCCACGCGTTCCCAAAAGGAGCGGCTGTGCGATGCCAACCGCGAATGCGCGCGCTTTTATCACCGCCAGCTTTGGAGGCAGGAGAATGCGCACGTGCTTTCCTACCTGCATGAACGAGGGGTGAGCGACAGCACCATCCGCATATTTGGCCTGGGGTCCACGCCGTCGCAGAGCGACGGAGCGACGCGAGCCATGCGGGAACTTGGTTTTACGGACGATGAACTGGTGCGTGCCGGCATCTCGGTGCGGCGCGACAACCGGGTGTATGACATGTTTCGTCAGCGGGCCATCTTTCCGATCATCGACGCCAGGGGGCGCGTGCTCGGGTTTGGTGGCCGCGCATTGGGCGATGCCAAGCCCAAGTATTTGAACACGGGCGATACACCGGTGTTCAACAAGCGGCTGGGCGTGTTTGCGGCCAATCTGCTTGCCAAGCAGCGTGGCCTCAAGCGGGTCATTCTCACAGAAGGATACATGGATGTGATCGCGCTGACGCAGGCTGGCGTGCCAGGCGTCTGTGCGACGCTGGGAACGGCGCTGACGATCGAGCAGGCGCGCCTGCTCAAGCGCTATGCGCCGGAGATCTGGGTCTCCTACGATGGCGATGCGGCCGGGCAGCACGCGATTTTGCGTGCACTGGAGATCTTTGAGCAGGAAAACATCCCCGCGCGCGTGCTAGACTTTCCCGATGGCATGGACCCGGATGAGTATGTGCGCGCGTACGGGCCGCAGAGCGTGGAAAAGCTGGAGCCTGTGGATGCGGCGACCTACCGCATGAAACAGGAATCCGGGCAGCACGATCTGTCCACCCAGGAGGGGCGCACGGCATATGCCATCGCCTGTGCAAAGTTTCTTTCGCGTGTCAAAGAACCGGTGGAGCTTGAAAACCACGTGAAGCGGCTAATGATGGCTACGGGTTTTTCGCGCGAAGTGCTGCTGGCGCAGATTGGGCACACCGAGATGATCGAGCAGGACAAGCGCGCGGTGTACCGCCATGCAGCGCGTCCGCTGGAAGAAAAGGCATCCGGCGAGGACAAGGAAACGGCAGCGGCAGAGCGGTTGCTGCTTTTGATGCTGGCCGAGCAGCGCGTGGACGCGGGTACGGTGAAGGCGGAGGATTTTCTCACCCCCTTTTACCGGGAGCTGGCGCAAAAGCTGCTCTCGGGCATGACGCCTGGCGCCATTCTGGAGCAGATGGACGATGAAGACGCGCGAAGCCGTGCAGCCGCCGTGTTGCAGCGGGAAAGCGGCGTCACGGATGGGTTGGAATTGCGCACGGTGAGTGACTGTTTGCGTGCGCTGCAAAGAAGGCGCATCGGCGAGCAGATCGCAGCCCTGCAGCAGCAGGTATCGCAGTTAAGCGGTGAAGATAAGCGCAATGTGCTTTTGAAGATACAGGAACTGACGAAGGAAAGGCAGACGGCCGGAAGAAAGGATTGATTTTCTTATGGCACTGACACGGGAACAGGCGCAGCAGAAGGTCCGGGAGATTTTGGATCTTGCGCGCAATGAAAAAAAGACGCTGACCTATCAGGAGGTCATGAATAAGCTCAGCGAGCTGGATATCGACGCGGAAGCGATTGACGCGGTCTTTGAAACGCTGGAAGCGGAAGGCATCAACGTGATCAACGCTGCCGACGAGGAGATGAACGTGCTGCCGTCCGAGGTCGGGGGCATTGAGTCGGATCTGTCGGTTCCCGAGGGCATCAGCATCGACGATCCGGTGCGCATGTATCTCAAGGAGATCGGCAAGGTGCCGCTTCTGACCGCCGAAGAAGAAATCGAGATCGCCAAGAAGATGGAGATGGGCGGCGAGGCTGCCGAAGAGGCCAAGAAGAAGCTGGCTGAAGCCAATCTGCGTCTGGTGGTCTCCATCGCCAAGCGGTACGTGGGGCGCGGTATGCTGTTCCTGGATCTGATTCAGGAGGGCAACCTGGGCCTGATCAAGGCCGTGGAAAAGTTTGACTATACAAAGGGATACAAGTTCTCCACCTATGCCACGTGGTGGATTCGCCAGGCGATCACCCGGGCCATCGCCGATCAGGCGCGCACCATCCGCATTCCGGTGCACATGGTGGAGACGATCAACAAGCTCATCCGGGTGAGCCGCCAGCTGCTTCAGGAGAAGGGCCGCGAGCCGCAGCCGGAAGAGGTGGCCGAGGCGATGGGCATCAGCGTGGAGAAGGTGCGCGAGATCATCAAGATCGCGCAGGAGCCCGTGTCGCTGGAGACGCCGATCGGCGAGGAAGAGGATTCCCATCTGGGCGACTTCATTCAGGACGACGACGCGCCGCCGCCCGCAGAGGCCGCATCCTTCACGCTGATGAAGGAGCAGCTCATGGGTGTGCTCGATACCCTGACGCCCCGCGAGAAGAAGGTGCTCTCGCTCCGCTTTGGCCTGGAGGACGGACGCCAGCGCACGCTGGAGGAAGTCGGCCAGGAGTTCAATGTTACCCGTGAGCGCATCCGCCAGATCGAGGCGAAGGCGCTGCGCAAGCTGCGCCATCCGAGCCGCAGCAAGAAGCTCAAGGACTATCTGGAGTAAATCCGCTTGGCGCTCAATGCCGCAAGGGCAATGCTCCGGGCAAACGATGCTTGCAGGTGATCATCAAGTGAAGAATCCGCCTTCAGTTTGTACATGAAGGCGACAGGCTGTCAAAAAACCTCTTTGGGTGGTTTGGAGGGCCGTA
>DVJV01000086.1 GCA_018716525.1 Candidatus Ventricola gallistercoris | reverse complement strand
CGCCGCTGTGCTTAGTGTGTTTTTCGATGCGCTGTCTGGGCTTGGCAAGCTGATGCTGGCCATCATGCTGCCTGTGCTGCTTTCCAGCATGCTTTCCCATACGCTTGCATCCGGAAAGGACACGCTTGAATCCCTGTGTAGAAGCGTGTGCTTTGTGCTGATCCTCGTGCCGGTGGTGGTGCTGGTCATCGAGGAACTCGAGCATACGCGCGAAACCATTGTAACCATGACGCACCATATGCAAAGCATGCTGCCCATGCTGCTGACTCTGCTGACCGCTGTGGGCGGAAGCGCCTCTTCGGCCTTTTTGCATCCGGTGGTGGTGGCGGCCTCCGGCAGCATGGTGTTTCTGGCCCGGGAGGTCATTTTGCGGCTGGTTATGTGCACTTGTGCGGTCACGGCAGTCAATCACCTCTCGGACAGGGCACATCTGACGCGCATGGCGCAGCTTTTGCGCGGCGCGGCCTGCTGGCTGCTGGGCGTAAGCTTTACAGTCTTTCTGGGGGCGATGTCGCTGCAGGGCATTGCCAGCGCATCGATTGACGGAGTGGCCATTCGCGCCGCGAAATACGCGGTGGACAACTTCGTGCCCGTGGTGGGCGGCATGTTCTCCGATACCATGGATACGCTGGTGGGCTGCACGCTGATCGTCAAAAATGCCCTTGGCGTCGCTGCGGTGCTGGCACTTGGTTCGGCGCTCATGGCGCCCATGGCCCGGACGCTGGCGGTGGTCTTCGTGCTCAGACTCAGCGCGGCGCTGCTTGAGCCGGTGGCCGACGGCGACATTGTCCACGCCATCGGCGATTTTTCAAGGACGATTGTGTTGTTTTTTATTACCATGCTTTGCGTGGGCACAATGTATTTTCTGCTCATCGTGCAGGTGCTGCTGGTGGGAAATTTAACCGTGATGCTGCGCTGAAAGGAGGGACTCGCCGTGATGACGCTGATTGCCAGACTCTGCGTGCTGTGTGCCATCAGCGCGCTCATGGAATTGGTTCTGGGGGACAACGACGCCCGGGGAGCGCTGCGCATGATCTGCGGATTGCTGATGCTGCACCTGACACTGTCGGGCGCACGGACGCTGATCTACCAGCTTTCGCATGCAAGCGGCTTGCAAAGCATGCTGGAAAGCCTGATTCAGTAGAATGGTTTGCGGGAAAGGCGGGAGGGATGGCATGCCTGGCATCATCAGGAGGCTGCGCGCCGCGGTCACGCCGCAGGCGCTGGCGCTGATTGGCGCGGCCATGCTGCTGTTTCTGCTGGCCTTGCGCCCGCAGGAGCGGCAGACGGATCTGGAAGAGCGCGCCGCCAATGTGCTTTCACAGATGGAGGGGGCCGGAAAGGTCAGTGTGGTCGTGATGACAAAGCCTGCTCAGCAGACATCTGGCACGGGGTTTGGCACGCTGTCCGCTTCCGCTGGTATGGATAGAGAGGTGCCATGCGGCGCGGTGGCCGTTGCGCAGGGGGCGGACGATCCGCTTGTGCAGATGCAGCTGACGCAGGCGCTTTGTTCGCTGCTGGGGCTTCCGGCTTCAGCAGTCAGTGTGGTGACAGGAGGGAAATGAAGTGAAAGCGATCAAGCAGGAAGCAGCATTTTGCGCACAAAAGTGGGAAAACTGGGCGCCCCGGAGCAAGACGTCAGCCGGCGCGCGGAACAAACGGGACAGAGTATCCTCACTCACGCGCACGGCCTGCTGCGCCATGCTGCTCACGCTGCTGGCCGTGTGCGGATACATGGGCGCATCGGGGCCGGAAGCGGCGCAAACGGTGAGCGTACCCGTTGTGCGCCAGACGCTTGCGCAGGAGCAGATCAGCGCATCCAGCATGGAGGAGATCCGCGCTCAGCTCAAGGCAGAGCGCGAGGCGGAAATTGCACTGCTTGACAGCGTTCTTTCTGATCCATCGGCTGCGGCAAGCACCAAGGACAGCGCACTTTTGCAAAAGACGCAAATTGCCGCGCGCATGGAAAGCGAAGCCCAGGCCATTGCCACCCTTGAAATGATGGGTTTCTCCGGCGTGGCGGCCGTCTGCGGCGCGCAGATGATGACGATCATTACCCCACCCGAACAGGTGCAGCAGGAGCAGGACAGGGCGAGGATGATCGACGCAGTGTGTACCCAGACGGGAATGGGGGCAGAATCTGTTAAAATCATTCTCGCAAAAAAATGAATCAGAAGAATTGTGCGGACGCAGAAAATCTGCTATACTAATGAGTATCCATAGGGAGGTGTTTTGAAATGAACGAAAATGTGACCATGGATATGGACAGAGATCAGGAAAACGGTCAGATCACATACGCGAATGAAGTCATCTCCACAATCGTCAGCGTTGCGACGACGGAGGTTGACGGGATATCGGGCATTGCAGGTTCCAGCTCGCTTTCCAGCCTGCTGGCCAAGGGCAAAACGCCGCGCGGCGTCCGCGTGGACGTGGA
This sequence comes from Candidatus Ventricola gallistercoris, assembly GCA_018716525.1. Classification (GTDB taxonomy): domain Bacteria; phylum Bacillota; class Clostridia; order Christensenellales; family Aristaeellaceae; genus Ventricola; species Ventricola gallistercoris. The sequence goes on along the minus strand of DVJV01000086.1, from coordinate 2,202 downwards.
TGGGCAGGCTGTCAGCGTTGATGTCAGCGTGACCGTCGATTATGGTATGCCAATTCAGAAGGTGGGCCGTAACGCACAGGAGAATGTGCGCAAGTCCATTGAATCGATGACGGGCCTGCACGTGGAAAAGGTGGATCTGCACGTGGTGGGCGTCAGCTTTGAAAAGGAAAACCAGGAGCTCCAGCAGAGCCAGAAGTTCGCGCTGAGCCTTGAGGAAGACCAGCGTGAGCTGGAAGAGGGCACTGTTGCCCAGGAATTTGAAGAGGATGCGCCGCAGGTGGAGCAGCCGCAGGAAGAACCGGCGGAGGCGGAAAACAGTGAACAGCCGGGCGATCCGCAGGACGAGGAGGATCAGAACCCTGCCTGACCGGGGTTCTGGGCTTGAAGGAGGAGACTCAGAGTGAAACATCCTGTTTGGGACCGGGTGCTCATGCTTCTTTGCGCGCTGTGCGCGCTGTGCGGCGCGTGTGCGCTGATTGCACTGCTTCTTGGCAAGCTCTCGCTGGATGCAGCAGTGCTCATGCTCAGCAGCGTGGATCTGGCAAGCTTCAAGGTGAAGGCGGCCATGATTGCCGCAGCAGTCGTGCTGATTCTTCTGGGTCTGCTGCTGCTGGCTGCCATCCTGCCTGCGCGCAGGAAGCGCTCGAGCAACTTCGCCATCCAGCGCAATGAGAATGGTATGGTTCGCATCTCGCTTAAGGCTCTGGAGACGCTCGTGCAAAAGTGCCTCAACCAACATGCCGAGCTGAAGGTTGTGACTTCTTCGCTTTTTAGCGATGAGGAAACCATCCGTGTGGATGTGCACATCTCGCTGCAATCGGACATCAGTATGCCGCTGGCCATTTCGGCGCTTCAAAAGCAGATCAAGAAATATCTGGAAGCCTGTTCGGGCGTGATGGTATCCGAAGTGCGCGTCTTTGTGGATGGTACCATTCCCGCCACCGAAGAGACTGCACAATCTCCCTATGCCATTCCGCAGTCCCTGCTGGGCATGACGGCGGATGCGCTGCCTGTTGCGGGTGCTTCTGCCCATGAGCCTGCCACGGCTCAGCCTTCGGCGCAGAGCGAAACGGATCACAAGCCGCCTGTACAGGCGGAAGATGCTGGCGGGCAGTCCTCTGAAGAGGCTCCTGTTATGGAATCCTGCCAGAGCGATATGCCCGGTGAGGAAAGCAAAAGTTGCGATGCGCAGGCAGATGCAGATGAAGCACAGGACGAAGACGGAAAGCAGGGTGAGCCGGTATGATGGATATGAAGACATTTATCAGCCAGATGCTCACGCCGGGAACTGTTCCTTGCACGATATTTGGCGCGGTGCTCGGGGTGATTTTTGCGGTGCTATGCCTCACCATCGGGGCAGGCAAGGCGCTGCTGATCGGTCTGTTCTGTCTGATCGGCGCATTTATTGGCGGCGTGAAGGATAAAGCGGGCTTTGTTCGCAAGGTGATCCTGTTTTTTCACCGGGATGGATCGGACCGCTACGAGTAACCCATAGCAAAATCCATGTGCATATCTCTTTGTGAGGGGAGATATGCTCCTTCTATGTCATATCAAGAATAATCTGGATCGGAGCAAATGAAGAATGGCACGTCCTATTGCGCGTGAAGCTGCCATGCAGCTTGTCTTTGAGCAACTTTTCGGCGGAGACGGCGCTGCCGAAACCCTTGTCGACCTGATTGATTATGTTCCCGGCGACAATGACCGCGCCTATATCGATGGTGTGGTGGGCGGAGTGCGCGAGCATGCCACCGAGCTTGATGAGCAGATTTCCGCCTGTTTGCGAGGCTGGACGCTTCAGCGTCTTTCCCGTGTAGATTTGGCAATCCTGCGCCTGGCCGTGTATGAGATGCAGTATACGTCGTTGCCGCCAGCCGTATCCATCAACGAAGCAGTGGAGCTGACTCGGAAATATTCCAGTGAGGAATCCTGCTCGTTTGTCAACGGAGTGCTGGGCACCATTAGCAGAAAGCTGGCGCAGCAAGCATGAGGGCTGTGCTAGGCATTGACACGAGCTGTTACACGACATCGGCGGCACTCGTTTCCCCGGAGGGAAAAATCCTCGCTGCTTCCCGTAAGCTGCTGAGTGTGCCTCAGGGTGAACGAGGACTTATGCAGTCGCAGGGGCTGTTTCAGCATGTCAAGCGCCTGCCGCAGATGATTGAAAGCGTCCTGTCGGATGCGCCGGGGGTATCTGTCTGTGCC
>DVJV01000085.1 GCA_018716525.1 Candidatus Ventricola gallistercoris | reverse complement strand
GAGCTGGTGGAAGAAAACAACCCCGTGCGGGTGATCCGTGCGTATGTAGACAGTCTGCTCATGGAAGATCTGGGCTTTGTGCGCGCCGTGCCCGCGGGAACGGGCCGTCCCGGCTATGACCCGCGCGATATGCTGAAGCTCTACATCTACGGCTATCTGAACCGTGTCCGCTCCTCCAGGCGTCTCATGGCGGAATGCCGGAGGAATGTGGAGCTGTTTTATCTGCTGAACATGCTGCGGCCCGATTTCAGAACGATAGCGGATTTCCGCAAGGACAACCGCCAGGCGATCAAGGCGGTCTTCAAGGATTTTGTGAAGGCGTGCGCGGAGTTGAATCTGCTGGGCAAGAAGACATTTGCTGTGGACGGCACGAAGATTCGTGCCAGCAACGGCAAGAAGAAGTCCTTTACGCCGCAGATTCTGGAGAAGAAGCTCGACTATCTGCGCGAGCAGGAGAGCAGGATCGAGGAATATTTACAAAAGATGGATCAGACGGATGAGGAAGAACAGCGGCATGTGCGAATCCTGGAGCTTGATATCCGCAAAAAGGACATGCCGGACAAGCTCAGGCAGATCAGGGAGCGGATCGGAAAATACGAGGGTTACCAAAGGCGTATGGAGGAAAACGGAGAGGATCAGATTCTTGAGACTGATCCGGAGTGCCGGACGCTTCGCACCAAGGAGGGACTGCTGCCCGCCTACAACATCCAGACGGTGGTGGACGAGAAAAATCACATCATTGCCTCTTTTGAGACGACGGTAGCCAACACGGATCAGGGGCAGCTTGACCGGATGGCGGAGCAGACCAAAGAGGAACTTGAAATCGGGACGGCGGAATTCATTGCGGACAAGGGGTATGAAAGCCGGGAAGACATAGAGAAGTGCCTGATGCACGGCACAATTCCCAATGTTGGCTTTAAGTACGACAAGGATGAGCGGATCCACGATCTGGAATACATTCCTGCGGAAATCGACGAAGTAACCCGGCAATCCACGAAAGCGGAGGATATTCAAAAGTGCCTGCACGCGGGGGTGCTCCCGGCCTGCTATGAAGGAACAACGATATCGGTACAGCTTCAAAAGCGCAGCGTGCTGAGCTGCTTCATCCGGCACGAAGACGGCAGGGTGACCTGCCCAATGGGCAGGGAGCTGTTCAAGCACCGGGTACGGGAGCACGGGACGATCTACGGAAGCCGGGAAGCCTGCCGAACCTGTCCGAACCGGTGCACGGATTCCAAGAACACGAAGACGGTCAGTATCGGACATAACACCAATATCGTTGCCGTCCGGATGTACGGGAGTCCAGACCATCCACTCCAAAAGCTGCCGCCCGGCTTTCAGCCGCATAACAGCCTGGGGAGACCGCAAAAGCCCGCGCGTGTGCGGGTGATCCTCCGGCGCAACCCGGAGGACATGCAGCGGAGAAAGGAGCTTGCCGAGCATCCCTTCGGGACGGTGAAGTGGTATGACGGCGCACACTATTTCCTGTGCCGGGGAAAGGAGAAGGTGAGCGCCGAAATCGCCCTTAGCTTCCTCGCCTACAATCTACGCCGCGCCATCAACCTGTTGGGCGCAGGCGCTCTTGTTGCGCACTTTAACGCAAGAAATCGGAAAAACAGGGGTTGAAAGGCCCCTGTTTTTTGCTTTTTCAGACGTTTTATGTTAAAAATGGACAATAAAAAAGTCTGAAAACCGTGGTTTTCAGACAAATTGTGGTGGAGGTGAGGAGAATCGAACTCCTGTCCGAAAAAGCGACAGCCAGGCTTTCTCCGAGCGCAGTCTGTGATTTCAAATTCCCTCATCCAGACGCCCGCAGACAGGCTTAAGGATTCGGTAGCTTCATGATGTGTTCATGCCGCAAAGCTTAGGCATGAACATGGCCCGCTAATTGACGCCGGGTTCCGGTGCAGCGGGATCACCGGGCCGACGCGCCGCCTAATTAGGCAGCGAGAGCGTATTCGCTATTGTCAGTTCATTTTAAATTCCCGGTTTTATCGTGGCCCGGGGCCACGGCTCGCTTACCTGACCACCCACAATCCCGTCGAAACCAGTACACCCCCATACTGTGCCGGCGCGTCATTCCCCGCGGTTTCTTGAGCGCAGCGCCCGCCGGATGTCGCGCTGAGCGTCGCGCGCGGCGATATCCTCGCGCTTGTCGTGCAGCTTCTTGCCCTTGCAAAGGCCCAGCTCCATTTTGAACCGCCCGTCCTTGAGATACACCTGAAGCGGAATGAGCGAATAGCCCATCCTGCCCGCCTCCTGCGCCAGGTGGCGGATCTGGCTTTTGTGCAGCAGCAGCTTCTTCTGCCTGAGCGGGTCGGTGTTGAAGATGTTGCCCTGCTCATAGGGGCTGATGTGCATGCCGCAGACGAGCACCTCGCCATCCTTGACGACGGCGAAGCTCTCCTTGAGGTTCATGCGGCCCTGTCGCATGCTCTTGACCTCGGTGCCCTTGAGCTCCATGCCGCACTCGATGCGCTCTTCGACGAAGTAATCGTGAAACGCCTTTCTGTTTTGCGCCATGGGCTTGATGCCCTTTGCCCGCGCCATGCGATCCCCTCCTTCGCCGAGCCATCCCTTATAGTATAGCAAAGCCGGAGGCAAAATGCAACCATTCCGGGCAGGAACCCCGCCGGGCGTCCGCGCCGCGCGCGCAAAAAAAGGCGCTCTCCTTGCAATAAAGAGAGCGCGCACTGCCCAAAACCCTTTCGGGAGGCCCAAAGGGCCGAGAGGGAAACGGCGCAAACTTCGGAAAAGGACGCCGCAGGCGGACTTTTCCGACACGCTCCCCTTGGAAAAGGGGAGCGTGAGCGGATCAGTAATCCGTCATGAAGACCTGCAAATACTGGTCGACGGCCTTGACCCCGAGGGAGGAATAGCTCTTTTCAAACTGCGCGTTGAGCTCATAGAGCCGGTCGATCACCGCCGCGGCGGCCTCGTCCTCCAGGGGCGTGGGCTTGAAGTCGTTGACATCCTCCTGCGAGGAAATCGAGCAGGGAATGATGCGCATGCCCGCATCCTCCACCCTGCCATCCGGATAGACGCGCAGGCGCTGCTGGAAGATGAATGTATCCATGTCGTCGGGGCGGATATTGCCCGCAAACGAGAAGTTGCCCAGCGAGTAGCAGATGTACTTGCCCTTGTAGATCTCCACCGGGTTCATGCGGTGGCTGTGGTGGCCGAGCACCAGGTCGGCCCCGGCGTCGATGGTGGCCCGCCCCAGCGGCACCTGCCTGTCGTTGGGCACGTAGTCCTTCTCGTCGCCCCAGTGGTAGGAGACGACCACCAGCTCGCAGCCCGCGTCGCGCAGCGCCTGAATGTCGCCCTCGATGCTCTCGTAGATGTTGGGGTAGTTGCCGTTGAACGTCTGGTAGGAAAGCATGCCGATGTCAACGCCCGTGGCGGTTTGGTAGATCGAGGCGCCCAGGTGGCCGCTGTAGGCGATGCCGGCATCGGCAAGCGCCTGGCAGGTGTCCGCATAGCCCGCCTCGCCGTGATCCATCACGTGGTTGTTTTCAAGCGACACCGCCTCCACGCTGCCGGATGTGAGCACCTGCACGTACTCCGGCGGCGCGGCAAACGAATAGGTGTTCTGCGTCGCGCTCTTGGTGTTGGTGAGCGTGCCTTCGAAGTTGACGATCGTCATGTCGTCCGCCTCGAAGATCTCGCGCGCATTCTCAAACGGAAAGGAAAGCCCCGAAGGCTCCTGATCGAGCTGCTTGTCAAAGATGCTCTTGCCGCTCTTGCGCGTATCCCCGCCGATGGTCACATCGCCCGTGGCGGAGATGGTCACGATCACCGAGCCGTCGTCCTGAAGCCGCCAGTCGCTGCCGTCCTCGCGCTCATACCATTCGCGCGTTTCAAAGACCGCGTCTTCCCACTCCGCCACGACGGGCGGCTCCCCGTTTTCAAACTGCGACAGATCCAGCTTCTCGCCGCAGCCGGCGGCCGGCAGGGCCAGCAGCGCGCAAAAAGCGGATGCGAGCATCCATTTCAATCCGGGGCGAAGCATCCGGCGTTGTCTGTTTCCTCTCATGGTGTGCCGTACCATCCCTTTCGTTTTCTGTCGGTCTGTTGTGTCCGGCGCCGTCACTGCTCGGGCGGCGTGTCAAGCAAGGCGTGGAAGCGGTCGCGGTTTGTCTGCCAGCGCACGTCCAGCACGGAAGAGGACCCCAGCTGACCGTAGGAATAGGTGCCATCCTGCGGAATGCGGAACTCCACAAAATCCGCCCCGTCCGTCATCAGGTCATACCCCTGGGAGAGCACCCCGAGGATATCCATGGCCGAAAGATTCATGCTCATGCCGCCGGAAACCTCGTTGTAGATGCCCACCAGCTCCAGGAGCGACAGCTCGGCGCACTTGTCAAACAGCTGGCTGACCACCTTGCGCTGGCGCTCCGTGCGGCTGAAATCCCCCGAGCCCGAGGAGCGGTCGCGCATGTAGGCCAGCGCGATGCGCCCGGTCATGTGCACCATGCCGGGGCCTTCGGGCATGTTGGGGTCGTCGTCGAGCAGAATCTTGCGGATGGCGATGTACTCGTTTTCGTCGATCTCGATATCCACGCCGCCGAGCGCGTCGATGACGGGCTTGACGTTTTCAAAATTGACCAGCACCGCCCCCTCGATTTCGATATCCAGCTCGCGCTCCAGGCAGGTGATGATGCCGTCGAACCCGTGGTTTTTGAACAGCAGGTTCATCTTGGTGGGGTTGCCGTTGGGGTTGTTGATCTGGCAGTCGCGCAGGATGGAGGTCATCACCGCGCGGTTATACTGCGTATCCAGCGAAACGAGCACGATGGTATCCGTGCGCGCGTCCTCGACGACCTCGTCGGCATAGCCGTCCTCGCCCAGCAGCAGATAGTGCTTGACCTGTGTGTTTTCCTGCGCGCGGGCGCACACGCCCAGCAGCACCATCATCAGCACCAGCAGACAAAACAGTTTTCGTTTGACCATTGCTTTCCTCCAGATGACAGGAGCGGCGCCCCTGCTTTACCCAATATGACGAAAAAAGAAGGAATTTTCTTCCCGCACGGCCGCCGGAATGGCCCCTTTGCGCGAAAATGCGGGGAAAACCGCCGCCGGGCAGGGTCTTTCCTCCCATTATAGCGCAAAATCAATGGGCAGGCAATGCTTTTGTGCAGGGCATGATCGCGCCGGCGTGTACATAGACTGGTAACGACAAACGCCAAAGCGGCAGGCGCCGCAGGCTGTCAAAGCCCTTTGCGGGAGGTTTGGAGGGCCAAAGCCCTCCAGGTATCATCCGAATCCGGCGACATGTGCGGCGGATTCGGGCCTTGCATGGCAAGGCTTCCTTACGGCGTTTCCCGCCCGGGAGCCCCAAAGGGGCGAGAGGGAAACGGCGCTCAAAACCCGGAAAAGGACGCCCCGGGCGGACTTTTCCGGCACACCCAAACGCCAAAGCGCCCAGGCGACGATGCACAGACTGCCATTTTTCACACGCAGAATGCGTATAAAACACTGCATCTATGCGCACCCTGTCATCAAGCGGCCGCACACCGGCGGGCCGCCGCCCTGCGCACAGCGCGGGAAAAGACCTGAAGGAGGGACAAGGCAGACATGGACATGACGCAAAGCATCCCGCGCCCGGCACAGGCAAACGGCCCTGTGCGAGGCCCGCACGGCGGCTGGCAGCAGCAGGAGATCGAGGCGCTGCGCCAGAGCATCCGCACGGCCGAGCAATCCGGCGAATCGCTGCGCAGCGTATTTGACCGGCTGGGCGCACAGCTGGGGCGCAAACCCAACAGCATCCGCAACTTCTACTACGCGCAGATGCGCGCCCAGGAGGAGCAGGGCAAGCCGCGCACGCTGCCCTTTGAGACGTTTACCCCCGACGAAGTGGAGCAGCTCATCGCGCAGGTGCTCACCGCGCGGGCACAGGGGCTGAGCGTGCGCGCCTGCGTGCGCAACCTGGCGCAGGGCAACCACACGCGCATGCTGCGCTACCAGAACAAATACCGCTCCACCATCCGCACGCGGCCGGAGCTGGTGCGCCGGGTGATGCAGCGCCTGAGCGAGGAGGGCGTCGCCTACGTGAGCCCCTACGCCGCGCAGGAGGAGGCCGCCCCCTGTGCCGCGCCCAGCCTCGCGCAGCTGAAAAAGCGGGCCCGCGACGCGGGGGACGCGCAGCTTGAGCAGCTGTTCGTCTCGCTCGATCACCTGATGGATCTGGCGCTCTCGCCCAAATCGCAGAGCGGCGGGGAGAGCAGCCCGGCCACGCCCGGCGCTCCGGACAGCGAGGCCCTGCGCCGCGCGGACCGGCTGAGCGCCCGCTGCGACATACTGCGCATTGCGCTGTGCGACGAGCAGATGCGCCGCAGCCGCCTGCAAAGCGAGGCGGAAGGCATGGTCACGCTGATCAAGGAATACATCGCGCTGCCCGAGCCCGACCGGGCCAGCCACTGCGCGGCTTTTTGCCAGCAGGCCGCCGCGCGCCTGAGCGCCGTGGAATGCGCGCTGATGCCGGAGGAGACATGACACGCTGCAGCAGGCTTTGCCTGCTTCAGCGTGTCGAAAAAGTCCGCCTGCGGCGTCCTTTTTCGAAGTTTGCGCCGTTTCCCTCTCGCCCCTGCGGGGCTCCCGTGCGGGAAACGCCGTAAGGAAGCCTTGCCATGCAAGGCCCGAATCCGCCGCGCATGTCGCCGGATTCGGATTTCACTTGGAGGGCTGCGGCCCTCCAAACCGCCCGGGAAGGGGTTGGCATTTTCCAGCAGGCTTTGCCTGCTTTTTCTTTTGGGCATGTGGCGGGAAACCGTTGATTTTTTATGAAAAGTATTGTCTACTATCTGTAAGAGCACAGGCAATCCCCCTTCACGCCGGATCAGGAGGACAAAGGACATGTTCAAAGCCATATTGGCCGTTTTCTACTTTCTGGCCTTCGCCTTTTGCATCGACCTGGTTTTCAGGCATACGCTCAGCGCCATCACCGATATCCTGGCCATCGTCTGCTGGTTCATCGCCGCGATCGCCAGCGTGGCGCTGGCCATCCACACCGAAAAGCGCATCCGGGGCAGGCAGGACCGCTGAGCGGCCCGGGCCCTGATGCCCCCGACAAACAAAAAAAGCGGGAAACCCGGCCGCTTTCGCGGCGGATTTCCCGCACAGATGCTCAAAACCCTTCCGGGAGGTTTGGAGGGCCAAAGCCCTCCAAATGCAATCCGCATCCGGCGACATGCGCGGCGGATTCGGGCCTTGCCGCACAAGGCTTCCTTGCGCTCAGACTGTCAAAAAAACCTTCCGGGAGGTGTGGAGGGCCAAAGCCCTCCAAATGCAAT
>DVJV01000084.1 GCA_018716525.1 Candidatus Ventricola gallistercoris | reverse complement strand
GAATAAAGTCACAAAAATAATAAAAATCAGAAGGAAAACGAAGAAATGATGAAAAATAGAATGATATATTCAAAAAACAGAAGAATTTGAATCAGAATCAAATGGAAATATCGGAAAAAGGGAGGCGTTTCTGCCGGGAACTGCTCTTTTTTTTGTGAAGTTAAGCAATTGCATTTGCGTATTAAAACACGTATAATAAACCCAATCAAAGGCATCGGGGACGATCATTTCGATGTCTGAACGGTCGGCAATGAACAACTGAACAAGGGGGATTTTTATCATGGCAAGCGTGAAGTTCAACCACATTTACAAGATCTACTCTGGCAACGTGACGGCGGTTTCCGACTTCTGCCTGGACATTGAAGACAAGGAGTTTATCGTGCTGGTTGGCCCGTCTGGCTGCGGCAAGTCCACCACGATGCGCATGGTCGCAGGTCTGGAGGAGATTTCCGAGGGTGAGCTTTACATCGGCGACCGGCTCGTCAACGATGTGGCGCCGAAGGACCGCGACATCGCGATGGTGTTCCAGAACTATGCGCTCTATCCGCACATGACCGTGTACGATAACATGGCGTTCGGCCTCAAGCTGCGCAAGAAGCCCAAGGACGAGATCGACAAGCTCGTGCGTGAAGCGGCGAAGATCCTGTCCATTGAGCAGCTGCTCAACCGTAAGCCGAAGGCGCTTTCCGGCGGCCAGCGTCAGCGTGTTGCGCTGGGCCGTGCCATCGTGCGTGACCCGAAGGTCTTCCTGATGGATGAGCCGCTGTCTAACCTCGATGCCAAGCTGCGCGTGCAGATGCGTACCGAGATCACCAAGCTGCATCAGCGTCTGCAGACGACCTTCATCTACGTGACGCACGACCAGACCGAGGCCATGACGATGGGCAACCGCATCGTGGTTATGAAGGACGGTTTCATTCAGCAGGTCGATACGCCGCAGAACCTGTACGACTATCCGGGCAACCTGTTTGTCGGCTCCTTCATCGGCAGCCCGCAGATGAACTTCTTCGACGCGAAGCTCGTCAAGAAGGCGGACGGCGTCTGGGCCGAGTTCGGCGACAACGCCATCAAGGTACCGGATTCTAAGATCCGCAAGCTGGTTGACGAGTCCTACATCGGCAAGGAAGTCATCATGGGCATCCGTCCTGAGAACATTCACGATGAAGAGCGCTTTGTGTCCGTCGCCGACGGCAACTTGGTCGAGGCGAAGGTCGAAGTCGTCGAGCTCATGGGCTCCGAGACCTACCTCTACCTCAAGACCACCGGCAAGGATAGCAACGTCATCGCCCGCGTCGATCCGCGCAGCGCTTCCCGTACCGGCGATACCGTGAAGGTGGCGTTTGAAACCAACCGCCTGCACTTCTTCGATAAGGATAGCGAGCTGAGCATTCTCAACCGTTGATTGCCAGTTTTCTGGTGAAAAACCCGCTCACATGTTTGTTATGTGGGCGGGTTTTGTCGATTTTCCACAAATATACGGTAGAATATACCAATTTTTCGGAGATATTTTTTCAGATGTCTGGATTTTTCCCTTCCAATACGCTATAATGAACCCGTATTTGTGACGATATGGTGAGGCGTTCTCGAAAGGAGAATGGACGATGATACCCGAAAAGCGTTTTTTGAATCAGATTCAACAGGTACTTGCGCGCCTGATGCAGCCCTTGTGGCTTCTGGATACGGAAGGTAGCGTCTTGCTTCCGGAAGAAAACCGCGGGAAGATCAATCTGCCGGAGTTTATGGAACCCGGAATGCCCGTCGCGTTTGAAGGCAAGACCTTTTTGATGATCGGCATTACGCCGGAGCTAATTCTCTGCGCGGATGCGCAGGGCGCTGCCACGCATGACTGCATTGTGCTGGCTGGCGCAATGGTGCAGTCGATGGGCCGCGGCGAAGCGCCCATCCAGAGCCGCTACGATGTGTACCGGCGTGTGCTGCGCGAGGAACTGACGGGCTCTGAGCTTGAGGCGCTGGCGCATGAGCACCAGATTGAGATTAACCGCGAGCGTTGCGTGATGACATTCCAGATTCTCCAGACGGAGGCGGAAACGGCGTTTAACATGCTTGAGGAGCTCGTTCCGCGCACGAATGGCGATCTGCTGGTGGAGATGGACAGACACACGGTGGTGCTCCTTAAGAATATGGAGAGCGTCGAGTCCTTCGATGAACTGTATCAGCTGGCTGAGGCCATCGAGCAGACGCTGTTGGATGAAGCGGGCAAGAGCTGTGTGGTGGGCATCGGCGAGCCCAAAAAGACGTTCCCGGAGATCGGTGAAAGCTATCGGGAGTCCCGCCGCGCGGTGGAAGTGGGCCGCATTTTCCTGACGGAGCAGCACATCTACGTTTACCGCAGCCTGGTGCTTGAGCGCTTCCTGATGGATATTCCCCGGGAGATGGGTACGCGCTACCACGGCATTCTGTTCAACCGCAAGACGGCGCGCCTGTTCAACGACGAAATGCTGCACACGATCGAGATGTTCTTTGCTAAGGATCTGAACCTGTCGGATACCGCGCGCCAGCTTTACATCCATCGCAATACGCTGGTGTACCGGCTTGACAAGGTGCAGCGTCAGACCGGGCTGGATCTTCGCAAGTTTGACGATGCTGTGACCTTTAAAATGATGATGCTTTTGGGCAAGAGCGGCAAGGACAAGCCGCGTCCCGTATATTGAGCTACACCCGCCGGCCTGAGAAGGTCGGCTCTTTTCAGATAGAAGGGAAATGTGAACGAAATGAAACGCAATCTTGGATATTTTGCTTTGGTGCTGGCTGGGGCGATGACGTTGAGTGCTGTACCGGCGATGGGGCAGGCCTCCATGCTGCCGATGTTTAAGCAGCAGGAAAGCGAGACGGTGACCATCCCCCGGGAAGAGTATGACGAGCTGCTCAAGTTTCAGAAGCTGGATATGCTGCTGCAGATGGCGGATACCTATTATTATGAAGAGATCGACGAGGATGCCATGCTGGAGACTGCGGCAGCCGGGTTGATGGCCGGCCTGGGCGATGTATACAGCATGTATTACACCGCCGAGCAGATGGACTCCTTTAATGAGGAGACGGAAGGCACTTACCAGGGCATCGGTTGTCAGCTGCTGGCGGACCCCACAGACGGCCTGATCACCGTGACGCGCGTGTTCAAAGGCAGCCCGGCGGAAAAGGCTGGCATCCGCGCGGGGGATAAGATCGTGTATGTCAACGATCTGTATTACTCTGCCTATGAAATGGATGAGGCCGTCGATGTGATGCGCGGCGAGCCCGGTGGAAGCGTCAAGGTGACGGTGATGCGCGATTTGGAGACGGTGGATTTCGACGTCGTGCGCGAGGAGATCAACATCAACTATGTGGAATACCAGATTCTGGATGGAAACATTGGTTATGTGATGATCTATGACTTCCAGGGCAATGCAGTGGAAGGGTTTGCCGAAGCGCTTAAGGCGTTCAAGGCCGCCAATGTGACGGGTATGATCATCGACCTGCGCAACAATGGCGGCGGGTTGCTCAATGACGCCGTGGATATGGCGGATATGATTCTTCCCGAGGGCGTTGTGGTGACGATTCAGGATAAGAATGAGAATGTCGAGGAGTTTACCATCGACGACGAGTATTATCAGGTGCCGATGGTCGTGCTGGTCAATGAGTACACGGCCAGCGCGTCGGAAATCCTCGCCGGAGCCATTCGCGACCGCGAGGAAGGCCAGCTTGTGGGCACCAAGACGTTTGGCAAGGGCGTTGTGCAGAATGTGTTTGAGTTCCCGGACGGCAGCGGCATGAAGATCACCTCCGGCAGGTACTACACGCCCAACGGGGAGTGCATCCACGAGTTCGGCATTGAGCCGGATGTGGTGGTGGAGCTGGATGAGGATGCGGTGACGCTGTACGGCATCAATAACTTGCCGCACGAGGAGGATTTGCAGCTGCAAAAGGCGGTGGAGCTGCTGGGCGGTACCATGGACTTTGGTACCGAGACTTCTGTGGAATCGGCGGATGCTCAGCCGGCAGATGGCGAGCAGCCTGCTGCAGAGCCATCGGAAGCGCCTTGATGTAACCCGGCAGAATCAGGAGGGGTTCAATGCTGCATATCGGTTGTCATCTCTCGTGTTCACAAGGATACCTGGCAATGGGCAGACAGGCGCTGTCCATCGGGGCGGACACGTTTCAGTTTTTTACGCGCAATCCGCGCGGCGGATCGGTCAAACCGTTTGACGAGGCAGACGCCTGCGCGCTTGTCGCCTTCATGCAGGAGCACGATTTCGCGCCCATTTTGGCGCACGCGCCGTACACGCTCAATGCTTGTGCTGCGGATGAGAGTATCCGGGCGTTTGCTGAGCGGACGATGCGTGAGGATTTGGAGCGCTTGGCATATCTGCCCGGCGCCATGCTCAACTTTCACCCGGGAAGCCATGTCAAGCAGGGCCCGGAGACGGGCATTCGCCTGATTGCTGGGTTGATTGACACGGTCTATACGCCGGATGTGCGCACGCCCCTTTTGCTGGAGACGATGGCGGGCAAGGGCAGCGAAGTGGGACGCAGCTTTGAGGAGATCCGCGCCATCATGGAGGCTTCCGCCCAGGGGGAACGTCTGGGCGTTTGCCTGGACACGTGCCACGTGTTTGACGGCGGATACGATCTGGTCAACCATTTGGATGACGTGCTTGAAGCGTTTGACAAAGTGGTGGGCCTTTCTAGGCTGCGTGCAATCCACATCAATGATAGCAAGAATCCGCTGGGCAGCCACAAGGACAGGCATGAAAAGATTGGCGAGGGCCAGATTGGCCTGGATGCATTTGTGCGGATCATCAACCATCCGCAGCTGCGGCATCTGCCGTTTTTTCTGGAGACGCCCAACGAGATCGACGGGTATCGCCGGGAGATTGCGCTCCTGCGCGGGCTGTATCGGGAAGGATAAGGGGAGAACAAAAGATGAAAACACAGAAAATTCAATCCGTGGGCATCATCGGTCTTGGCGCACTGGGGGTGCTCTTTGCCCAGCGCCTGGCCGCATCGGGGACGGATGTACGAGTGATTGCCGATGAGGCGCGTGCTGCACGGTACAGGGCAGAGGGTGTCCGCTGCAATGGCGAGGACGTGACACTCTGCTATGTGACCCCCGCACAGGCACAGGCTGTCGATCTGCTGATCTTTGCCACCAAAGCAGGCGGCCTTCAAGGCGCGATGGAGACCGCGGCCGGATTTGTGGGAGCGGATACGCTCATCCTTTCCGTGCTCAATGGCGTCAGCAGCGAGCAGGAGATTGCCGCGCGCTTCGGTGCGCAAAATGTGCTCTATTGCACGGCCCAGGGCATGGATGCTGTGAAGACAGGCAATTCG
>DVJV01000083.1 GCA_018716525.1 Candidatus Ventricola gallistercoris | reverse complement strand
CCCAAAAGCGCCTTATTCGCCCGATTCTTCTTCTGCCGTCTGCAGGTATTCGCTGCGCACATAGCCTTCAATCACATCGGTTTTCACGTGCGACCAGCCGTCTGCGCTCGTAGAGAGCACGATCAGCCGCTGATCCTTGTACAGCCTGCGCAGCACCTCTGCGGACATGCTCGGTGACTCGCGCAGATTGAGCGAAGAATCCTCATCGATATTGGCCACCACGGCGATGTACGCACCGTCCGGCAGATCGCTGGCCGTCACAGGCATGAGCGTGGGTCTGGGGGTCGGGCTGGGCGTGGGCTGCGGCGTGGCCATGATTCCCATATCGATCACCGGCAACTCGCTGCGCGGCAGATCGTAGCGCAAAAGCCCCATGCCCGGATAGTAGAAGGAAAGGATCTGATCATATGTCATGCCATACACACCCGCCATCTGCTGTGCGCCGCGCTGGCTCATGCCCACACCGTGTCCATAGCGGCGGGATTCGATCATGAATGCAGTGCCGATGTCGTAGACGGTGATCAGCTCATTTTGAGAGATGTTGATGCTCAGCCCCATGGCCTGCTCCCCTGCGGTGAAGATGGGCAGCGTCACGGTGATGGGCGTATCCACCGCCGCATAGGGCGAAAACGCGGGAGTGGCCGTGGGCACAGGCGTGGCCGTAGGCGCAGGCGTAGCATCCGGCGCGCCGGGCGTCGGTGCGGCAGCCACCACCGGGGAAGCCGTATCCCGGTACGTGTATGTGCGCACGGAAATCTTCGCCGTGAACTGCAATTCGGTCATCAGCCGGGATGCGCCTTCAAACTTGGGCGTAGTCGCCTCCACGCTCAAAAACTCATCAAAGCGCACCAGGTGATCATCCGCCTCAATGCCCATGGCCTCCAGCTGCTCGCTCATGGCCAGCACAAGCGCGCTGTGCAGCGCGGGCGCGATGCCCTCGTCGCCCGGTTTCTTGCTGAGCGTAAACCGCTTGACGACGCTTTCCGGGTTTTCCAGATCATAGGGATCGTCCCGCATATCCATGTAAGCATAGGCATCAGGGTCAGAGGTAGGCCACACATGCTGGCCCAATTCCGTCTGGCCGCCGTTGCTGGCCGAGTAATAGCACTGCGCCAGCGCGCCGTTAAACACACCGCAGATGCCTTCCGTCTCCCGAACCGCCTGCTCGGAAAGCGGGCTGTACGTCGTGCGGCCGCGGTAGGCCTGGTCGTTGGTGGTGTCCTCCACGTCGTAGTCGCCGGAGGAACCGCTCTTTCTGAGCGCATAGGTGCGCGCAGCGACGGCCTGGGCCTTGAGCGCCTCCAGCGGGAAGGAATCGCCCATCTCGTAGGGCACAACACCCAGCAGATAATCCTCAATGTGGATATAGAGCACGGGTTTGATGACCCCGGATTCAACCGTCAGCAGCAGGTCGCCTTCATACAGCCCGCTTTCCCCGTTGAGCAGCAGCGCGCCCGGCGTCTCGCCCTGTGCGCGCACCAGCTTCATGGACGGACCCATGACAACAGCCATGTTCTCCGTGTGGAGCACGAGCTGCTCGCCCCGCAGCACGACGGTCAGCTCCGCACCATCCGAAAAGGACATGGAGCCACCTTCAAGCATGTAATTGCCCTGGATGCGGATGCGCAGCGCGTCTTCCACCTGAAGCCGCCTGAGATAAACGCGAATGGTAGACTGCATCTGCGCACTGGCATTCGCACACAGACTCAGGCCAAGCAATGCAAACAGAACAAGAAACACGAGAATCGCGCGAACGGGTCGCTTTTGCATAGGCGGCCTCCTTTGGGTTTTGATTGATTTGATTATAGCAAAAACACGCAGCGAGTTCAACCACAGGGGAACAATATCAAAAACCGTCACATTTCCCCAACCGCTCTGGCGGCCTTCCTCTGACCGTATGCGGACAGGCCCGGGGACATGCCCGCCAGGCCATCATAGTGGCAATCTTTGCCATAATGTCAAGTGATGAATTCAAAAAGGGCAAAAAAAGTAGCCCTCTTTTTGAAGAAGGCCTGAATGTCACAATAAATTGTTGGGTTTTGAGTGCATCTCATTCTTTTGTATGATACAATTTAGATTGGGAGGTGGTCACATGAGAATTATCCGCAGCCTTGAGTTTCAAATAGGCAGCAAAGAGGAAAAGCTCCCGTATGGTACGCCTGATTTTCCGTACCTTGCGTCACGGGCAGAACTGGATTTTTACCGTGAGCCTTTCGTGCCGTGGCACTGGCATAACGCTATTGAACTGTTCTATATGGAAAGCGGCGAACTGAAATATTATACTCCACACAAATTTATCTCAGGGTTCAGAGGAAGTGCAGAGTCCCAGCCTGGACCACATTTCATTTCACTTTCCCAAGGGACAATGCGTGGTACTGTGCGGTAAAAGCGGCTGTGGAAAAACGACGCTGCTGCGCATCATAAACGGCCTGGCCTGCCATTTTTACCAGGGCAGACTGGAGGGGGATGTTTCGGTAAGCGGTATGTCGCCTGCATCCGCATCCCTGCCGGAACTCGCCCGGGTAGTGGGCAGTGTGTTTCAGAACCCCCGAACCCAGTTCTTCCATACGGATACCACGGGAGAACTGGCCTTTCAGCTGGAAAACCAGAATATGCCCCGGGAGCAGATGCGCCGACGC
This sequence comes from Candidatus Ventricola gallistercoris, assembly GCA_018716525.1. GTDB lineage: Bacteria > Bacillota > Clostridia > Christensenellales > Aristaeellaceae > Ventricola > Ventricola gallistercoris. Next base: position 717 of record DVJV01000083.1, on the reverse strand, counting down.
CTGGACCGGGTGGTAACGGAGCTGGGGCTGGAGGGGTTGATGGATCACAGCATCTTTGCCCTGTCCGGCGGTGAAAAACAGCAGATCGCCTGCGGCAGCGTCTATGCATCCATGCCCCAGGTGGTGGTGCTGGACGAGCCGTCCTCCAATCTGGCTCTGGAGGGCATCCGAAAACTGCGGGGCTTGCTGGAGACCATGAAAGCCTCCGGTGTGACGATCCTGGTGTCCGAACACCGCCTGTGGTACTTACACGGTCTGGCGGATCGCTATTTGCTGCTGGAGAACGGGAAGCTCCGTGGGGATCTTACGCCGGGACAGATGACGGCACTGGATCCGCAGACACGCCAGGCCCTTGGCCTGCGGGCTGTGGATCCAGCGCAGCTGTTCTCCCTATGTCCTCAGGCACGGCCGGCAGAACGGATGGAACCCGGTCTGGAACTGCATGGCCTCTGCTGTCTCCGGGGCCGCCGGGAAGTGCTGCATATATCACACTTGCAGATCCGCAAAGGGGCCATCGTAGCAGTAGTTGGGAGAAATGGGGCAGGAAAATCCACCCTGCTGCTGACCCTGAGCGGGCTGCTGAGGTTCCGGGGAACGGTGAGAGTCGGTGGGAAACCGGCACCACCCAAAGCGCTGTCCCGCCTGTCTTATCTGGTGATGCAGGAAGCGGGACACCAGCTGTTTTCCGATACGGTGCTGGGAGAGCTGACGCTGAAC
>DVJV01000082.1 GCA_018716525.1 Candidatus Ventricola gallistercoris | reverse complement strand
CGCCCGGGAGGCTCATAGAGCCGAGAGGGAAACAGTGCAAATACTCGGAAAAGGACGCCGCAGGCGGACTTTTTCGACACGCTGGACCGCCGGACATTGTGTCCGGCGGTTTTTTGCTGTGATTACTGACTAGAAGCATGATGGCGGCCGATGCGCATTGCATGGCAGTACGTGAGCGATTATAATAGAAGGGCTTGAGAAGAAGGAGGCACAGGGCGTGAAGAAGAAAAGGAAAAAATGGATCATTGTGGTGCTTGTGCTTGTCGTTGCCGCGGTGGCGGTATGGCTGTGGTCGGTGAAGACGCGCACCCAGGCGGCCGCGTACACCGAGATGGAAGCGACGGCCGGGGATCTGACGACATATTACAACTTTGACGGGCAGATCACCGCGCCGGTCAGCCAGACGCTGACAGCTGCGGCGAGCGACACCGTGAAGACGGTGTATGTCAAGCAGAACCAGCACGTGCAAAAGGGCGACCGGCTCTATAGGCTGGGTGACGGGCTGACGGTCGAAGCGGAGATCGACGGCGAAGTCACGGGGCTGTACATCGAGGAGGATGGCCTGGTTAACGCGGGCGACGTCACGGTGCAGATCATCGACCTTGACCGCCTGCAGGCAGAGCTCGATATCGACGAATACGACATTGGCGCCGTTGCGCTGGGTACGCAGGCGGAGATCTCGGTGCTGGCGCTGGATAGCCAGTGGACGGGCGAGGTTTCGGCCATCGATAAGAACGGCGTGGTCTCGGGCGATCTGTCTTACTACACGGTGACGGTGGATCTGCCGGAGGGCACCGGCGTCTATCCGGGCATGCAGGTGAGCGCCAAGGTGCTGCGCGATCAGGTGCAGGACGCGGTGCTTTTGAAGATGGATGCCATCCAGTTTGACGAGTACAACGAGCCGTTCGTCTACATGCGCGCGTCCAATGGCCGGGACGTGGTGCAGGTGCCCGTTGAGGTGGGCGTGACGGACGGACTCTATTGCCAGATCACTGAGGGCCTGCGCGCGGGAGATACGGTGCTTGTGCCCAGCGGCATGAGCCTGGCGGAACTCATGCAGCAGATGCAGGAAATCGGCCGCTGACCGGAGGGCATATGAGTGACGAATTCTTTTCGATGCGCGAGATCGTCAAGCAGTATGTCGTGGGCGGCGAGGTGCAGACGATCCTCAAGGGCATCAATCTGACCCTCCGGGAGGGGGAGTTTCTCTCGATCCTCGGGCCATCGGGCAGTGGCAAATCGACGCTGATGAACATCATCGGCTGTCTGGATACGCCGACCTCCGGCACATACGTCCTGCATGGGCGCATGATCCGCGATCTGGATCAGAAGGAGCTGGCGCACATCCGCAGCCGGGAGATTGGTTTCATCTTCCAGCAGTTTCAGCTCTTGCCGCGGCTGGATGCGCTCAAGAATGTCGAGCTGCCGCTCGTGTATGCGGGCGTGCCGCCCAAGGAGCGAACGCGCCGCGCGGAGGAGATGCTCGTGCGCGTGGGTCTTCAGGACCGGATGCACCACCACCAGAATCAGCTTTCCGGCGGCCAGCAGCAGCGGGTGGCGATTGCCCGCGCACTGGCGACAAACCCCACGCTGCTCCTGGCCGATGAGCCGACGGGTGCGCTGGATCAGGCGACGGGCGAGCAGGTCATGGGCCTGTTCCGGGAGCTGAACGACGAGGGGCGCACGATCATCATGATCACGCACGATCTGAAAATTGCGCGCCATGCTTCGCGAATCGTGAACATCCTCGATGGCGAGCTGACCGAGGGGGTGAGCGCGTATGATTAAGCGGCAGTGGAACATGTTCACGGAGAATGTGAGCATGTCGGTGGCCAACATTGCGGGCAACAAGATGCGCACGTTCCTGACGACGCTGGGCATCATCATCGGTGTGGCGGCGATCATCGCGCTGATGACGGTGGTCCAGGGCGCGACGGACACCATGAACGAGCAGTTCGACGCGATGGGTCTGGGCACGCTGCGCATCTCCGTGACCGGCACGGCGCTGCGCCGCGGGCTGACGGATGATGATCTGCAGGCGCTGGCCGCCTGTGAGCATGTGGCGGGAATCTCGCCCTCAGTGAGCGCGACGGTGACGGCCAAGCGCGGGGACGTGTGGTCGGACCGGATCGTGGTCAATGGCAACAACGACGAGTACTTCCGGCACAATGCGGATCTGCTTGCGCGGGGCCGGGCGATCAACGCGCTGGATGTGGAGCAGGAGCTGCGCGTGTGCCTGATCGATGGAAACGCGGCGCGCACGCTGTTCTTGGGCGAAGACCCCATCGGGCAGACGGTGTATTTGGAAGGCTTTTCCTATACCGTCGTGGGCATGATCGACGAGGACGAGAATGCGAGCCTCTTTTCGCAGATCCTGCAAGGCGGCGAGACCGACGGTACGGTGTACGTGCCCTATACGGCGGCCAAGAAGCTGACGGGCACGGCGACCGTGAACACGCTGGAGGTCTATGTGACCGACTCCAACGACACCGACGCGGCCATTGAGGAAATGGAAGTGGTGCTCGACGGCCTGTTTAACTACAAGGATGACACCTACACCATCATCAACATGGAATCGATGACCGAGGCCATGAACCTGATGACCTCGATGATGATGTCGCTGCTGGTGGGCATCGCGTCCATTGCGCTGGTGGTGGGCGGCATCGGCATCATGAACATGATGCTGGTGACCGTGACCGAGCGCACCACGGAGATCGGCCTGCGCAAAGCGCTTGGCGCAGAGCCGGGGCAGATTCAGATGCAGTTTTTGATCGAGGCGATCATTCTTTCGCTGCTGGGCGGCGTGATCGGCGTGATCGTGGGGCTGACGGTCTCCTATGCGATCTGTGTGAATACGGACATTCTGTTCTCGCTCAACACGTTTGCCATTGGGCTGGGCGTCAGCTTTTCGGCGGCGGTGGGCATCATATTCGGATGGGCGCCAGCGCGCAAGGCCAGCAACCTGAACCCCATTGACGCGCTGCGCAGCATGTAAACGGGGGACCAGGCAACGGGCGATGACGGCGAATGGGGAACGTTTCCCCGCCGCAGACAAGGAGGAAGAGATGAAAAAAGCGATGGTGGCGCTGCTTGCGGCGCTTTGGGTGATGCTGGGTGCAGCGGTTGCCGAGGAGAGCGTTTCCGAAGTCAAGCTGGAAGGCGTGATCGAGGCGGCGGTGGAGAAGACCATCCTGGCGCCGTATTCGGGCGTGGTGGGCGATTTTACCGCTTCGCCGGGCGATGTGCTGGCCTCGGGCGACGCGCTCTTTGCGATTCGCACCACGCCGGTGTATGCCGACTTTGACGGAACAGTCACGGCGGTGTTTGCGCAGCCGGGCGACAGCGCTGCATCGGTGCAGGAGCGCTATGGGGCGCTGGCTTACATGGAGCAGACCTCGCTGTACACGGCGGACTGCTCGACCACGGGCGCGGACAGCGACAATGAAAACCGGATCGTGCATGTGGGCGAGCGGGTTTACATCCGCTCCAGCAGCAACCGGGACCGTCACGGCGAGGCGGTTGTCACCTCCGTCAGCGGCAAGCAGTATACGCTGGAGGTGCTCAGCGAAAAGGATATGCGCCTGGGCGAATCCATCAAGGTATACCGGGATGAGGATTTTGTGAGCAGCAGCTGCATCGGTTCGGGCGATCTTTCGCGCGTGGACCCCAAGTCTGTGACGGCGGAGGGATACGTACTGGCGGTGCATGTGCAGCCGGGGCAGCAGGTTTCCCGCGGAGATCTGCTCTTTGAGATCGTGCCCGACAGGCTCAACGGGATGCGGGGGGGAGACGGCAGCGTGTCCATGCCCGAGGATGGCGTGCTGCTGAGCATCAGCGCGCAGAGCGGCCAGGCCATCGCGAAGGATGCGCCCATGGCCACATACTGCCCGCGCGGGCAGGTGAAGCTGGTGTGCGCGGTCGATGAGGATGAAATCGCTTCGGTGGAAGTGGGCGACGAGCTGAGCGTGACGCTGGATGCCTATGACGGCGAGACGCTCAAAGGCACCGTGGTGCGCATTGCCGGGGCGAGCGTGAGCGGGGAAGGCGCGCCGGCGTTTGACGTCACGCTTGAGCTGGAGGAAAGCGAGCATGTACGCATCGGCATGAATGCGACGGCGGTGAAGTGAGCGGGCGCCGTGCGGGCTTGGGACGCATGCGATACCAACGCTGAATGAAATGCTTTGCCGATCAAGCCCGTCTCCGCTTCACGCGGCTTGACGCGGTTGCGGTGCGAAAATGGGATAAGGTGCAATCCCTCTTGGGATCAAAAAAACGGCAACCGGGTCTGCCCGTGCTGCCGCAAATACGCACAAAGCCGGTTCCGGGCTTCTGCCGGAACCGGCTTTGTGCGGAAAATCGCATTGCTGCTTGAATAAAGGGGCAGCGCTGTCTCTCAATCCAGCCCCAGATGGGATTCGATTCGAGAGACGCGCATGACCAGATCATCTTCTGTCGACTCCGACACCTTTGTCGTCTTCTTGGATTCCGTGCGGGCAAGAAGATAGTCGCAGGATACATCCAGCGTGTCCGCCAGCAGGCAAAGCGTTTCCAAGCTGGGCTGGCGAAGGCCTCGCTCGTAGAGCCCAACGGTGTTCAGGCTTTTGCCGATGACGTCGGCCAGCTTCTGCTGACTCATGTGTTTGGCGGTGCGGGCCGCCTTCAGACGCTCACCAAACTTGACCATAACAACACCTCCCAACATCGGCCGCGCCGTTTTTTTCGGATGGAATCTTTTGTACTTTAAGTATACCGTTAATTTCTTGAGCGTCTACTGACAAAAATGATGTGTTTTTCAGAATTTCGCACTAATCATGACTTTTTCAATCGCTTGAGAGCGCAAGAATGTAAGATATCTTTCATTTTTCGCACATGGTTTCCACCGGCTGCAGCCATTGACCCGCGATGAAAACATGGTATAATCAAAGGTACAGGACTCTTCCGCGCAAGCATGTGCGGAATGCCGGAGGCGCCGCATGACTCGGGATAAGACGGAAAATTTCACATTTCGCGCGCTGTATCTGATTGCCATCCTCTTCGTCGTGGATGGGCATATTCCGCTGGGGGAGATGCTCAACTGGGGAGGGCTGTTTCGCTATTACTCCTTTCACCTGATGCTCTTTGCATTTGGCTCGGGGTATTTTTTCAGCCGCCGCGGCGGCGTGGCGGCGCAGATCCGCAAAAGCGCCGTGCGCTTGCTGGTGCCGCTGTACATCTATAATGCGCTCTACGGCATTTTGGCGCTGCTGCTGCGCCGCTTTGCCGGCGCAACGCTGGGCGCGCCGCTCTCGGCCTATACGCTGATGCTCGCGCCGCTCACCGACGGGCAGCACTTTGCTTACAATCTGGGAGCGTGGTTTCTTTTCCCGCTGTTTCTGGCGCGCACGGTCTATCTGTTGCTTGACAGGCTGCTTGCGCGCGTGCGCTGGCGGGAGACGGTGGCCCTGGTGCTTTGCCTGATTCCCGGTGTGCTGGCGGTCAGCCTGTGCCGGGCGGGACGGCAGGGGGCCGTGCCGCTTTTTGTGCTGCGCACCGCCATTTTGCTGCCGGGCTATGCGTTTGGCGTGCTTTACCGCGCCAGGCTTGAGCGCTGGGACAGGCTGCCTACCGTGCCGTATCTGACGGGCATTGTCGTGCTGCGCGCGCTGCTGTGTACGCGCTATGAGAATCTGGCCTATCTGCTTTCGGATTGCTCTTACTTCGGCTGCGATGCGTTTGGCGTGTACGCGGGCGGAGCGATGGCCATCGCCTTTTACCTGCGCCTGGCCCGGCTGCTTGCGCCGTGTGTGCAAAAGAGCCGCCTGGCCCTGTTTGTCAGCAGGCATACGTTTGATGTGATGATGCACCACTATCTGGGGTTCTATGCGCTCAACTGTGTGTTCCTGGCTGTGCACATCCTGGGGCTGGGAGCAGCGGATTTCAGCGTCAACTCGCTGCGCACCGTCAGCGGATATGTCTATACGCCGGGCGGGCGGAGCGAGTGGGCCGTGCTCTACCTGATCGCGGGCGTGCTCTTTTCGTGCGGCGTGGCGGTGGCGATGCGGTGGCTTTCCGTGCGGGCCAGCGGCCTGATGCGGCGGGGAAAAGCGGTGCTGAGCAAGCAAAACCGGTGAGGGATGCAGGCCGCAAGATGGATAGAAAAGGACCGGAGGAATGCAGGTCATTCCTCCGGCCCTCGTTATGTTTAAAAGGAATACAAGCGCTGCGGCAGACGCCCCGTCATGGATTGGGCAAAAGCACCTCCACCTGACAGGCGCGCAGGGTCTCCAGGGCCGCTTCGTGCCGCTGCGGCGTCACGCCCGCGCACAGGGCGGCATCGACCACCAGGTCGGCCTCGGGCAGCGCGGCCTTGAGCAGCAGCGCGTTGGAGACCACGCAGATGTCCGTGCATACGCCGCACAGCTCAATGGTCATGCCTTTGCCGTCGGGGGCGTCACGGTGAGAGGCCATCTCGCTGACGTGGCACATCAGCGCGGTGGAGCCAAACGTGGGCTTTTCAAAGGAGATCATGCCCCGGGCGCATTCGGCGGCGACCTCGGGCACGAGGGCCCAACCTTCGGTGCCGCGGATGCAGTGGGGCACGGGCAGCAGCTGCCCTTCGCGGGTGGAGCGGTAATCCTCTTCGTGGGTATCCAGCGTCAAAAGCACTTGCGTGCCTTCCTGGCGGGCGCGCCGGATGCGTGCGGCGACGGCGGGCACGATGGCGGCGGCCTCAGCCGTACCCAGCGCGCCGGTGACGAAATCGCGCTGCATATCCACGACGATGAGCAGATCGGTCATGTGCATTCCTCCCGATGAACCTGTGCGGCACGCCGGTCTGCGTGTCTTGCAGGGGATGTATACAGCAGTATTTCGCCGCCCGGCGTGCGACTTCCTGCCGCAAACGCCCTTGCAAGCGCCGGGAAATTATGATATGCTCATACTGGAACAGGAGGGGAGTATGGCGCTCGTGCGCCATCGCAAGTCCCCTGGGAGGCGCTTTATGGATACGTCGATTTTGAATACGCTGTCACGGATTGCGCCGGATCTGATGGACGAGATGGAGCTGCGCGCGCTCATCCTGGAGCGCGTGGCCGTGCTTGAGCCGATCGGCCGCCGCGCACTGGCGGCGCGGCTGCATGTGGCCGAGCGCGAAGTGCGGGCAGCCGCGGAGGCGCTCAAGCGTGCGGGCTGCCTGACGCAGAGCGCATCGGGCATGGAGCTGACCGAGCAGGGAAAGAATCTGGTAGAGGCTGCACGCGTGATCAGCGGCGGACGCCGTGCGCTGGCGACCATGGAGCTGGCACTGGCGCGCAAGCTGACTGTGGAGCGCGTCTGCGTGGTGCGCGGCGACTCGGATATCGACAGCAGCGTGATGACCGAGGTGGCCCGGGCTGCGGCGCGGCAGATCCGCTATCTGCTGCAGGATGCGCACGTGCTGGCCGTCACCGGCGGGCGCACGATCGCGCTGACGGGCGAGGCGCTTGAGGTTGCCGCGCCGCTGGATATCACGGTTGTGCCGGCGCAGGGCGGCATGGGCGAGGGCGTCAATACGCAGGCCAATACCCAGGCGGAGCGCTTTGCCCAGAGGCTGGGGGGCTATCACCGGCTGCTGCATCTGCCCGACGGGCTGAGCGGTGCGGCGGCGGATGAGCTGGCCAGCCTGCCGCAGGTGCGCGAGGCGCTGGAGCTCATGCGCCATGCCGACGTGGTGTTTTATGGCATCGGCCGGGCCATGGATGTAGCCAAGCGGCGCGGGCTGAGCGTTGCAGAGCGCGAGGCGCTCGAGCGCGAGGGCGCAGTGGCCGAGGCGCTGGGCTTTTATTTTGACGCGCAGGGGCGCGTGGTGGGCCAGGGCGCTTCGCTCGCGTTCAGGCCGGAGGATATCGGCCACCGCAACCGCGCAGCCGCGGTGGCTGCCGGGCGGGCCAAAGCCGAGGCGATCGTGGCGGTCTGTGCGCATCATCCGCACCGGTTGTTGGTCACGGACGAAGGGGCCGCGCTGCGCATGATGCAGCTTTTGCGAATGTAAAGCGGAATCTTGCGTAAATCTTTGACAATCCAGGCAAAAAATGCTACACTTAGGGGGATCGGCGGACAGGCGTTCGCTGAATGACCCATCAGGAAAGCCGGAAAGGCTTTTTCCGGCTTTTGCGCCGCACACGGAGCCCGCTGTGCGCGGCAGAATAAACCGGGAATGCGGAATTGAAATGGAGGAATCACCCATGGCCAAAATGACCGTAGAAGACATCAACGTCTCTGGCAAGCGCGTGCTCGTGCGCTGCGATTTCAACGTCCCGATGAAAGATGGCAAGATCACCAACGACAAGCGCATCGTCGCGGCGCTGCCCACCATCAAAAAGCTGATTGCCGATGGCGGCAAGGTCATCCTGTGCAGCCATCTGGGCAAGCCGAAGAACGGCCCGGAGGCCAAGTTCTCCCTGGCGCCGGTGGCCGAGCGCCTGAGCGAGTACCTGGGCAAGACCGTCGTCTTCGCGGCGGATGACAGCGTCGTGGGCGAGAAGGCCAAGGCGGCCGTCGCCGCGATGAAGGATGGCGACGTGGTGCTGCTTGAAAACACCCGTTTCCGCAAGGAAGAGACCAAGAACGTCGAGGAATTCTCCCGCGATCTGGCGTCCCTGGCGGATTGCTATGTGGACGATGCCTTCGGCTCCTGCCACCGTGCGCACTGCTCGACCGAGGGCGTGACGAAGTTCCTCTCCCCGTGCGTGGCAGGTTACCTGATTGGTAAGGAATTGTCGATCATGGGCAAGGCGCTGGAGAACGCCGACCGTCCGTTCGTGGCGGTGCTGGGCGGCGCGAAGGTGGCCGACAAGCTCAACGTCATCGAAAACCTGCTTGAGAAGGTCGACACGCTGATCATCGGCGGCGGCATGGCCTTCACCTTCCTCAAGGCGCAGGGCTACGAGATCGGCAAGTCCCTGCTGGATGAGACGAAGATCGACTACTGCCGCGACATGCTGGAGAAGGCCAAGGCCAAGGGCGTGAAGATCCTGCTGCCGGTGGATACCGTGTGCGTCAGCGAGTTCCCGAACCCGATCGACGCGCCGGTGGAGACGGTCTGCGTCGATGCGGACAAGATCCCGGCGGATATGGAAGGCTGCGACATCGGCCCGAAGAGCTGCGCGCTGTTTGCTGAGGCTGTCAAGAGCGCCAAGACCGTCATCTGGAATGGCCCGATGGGCGTCTTTGAGAACCCGACTCTGGCTGCCGGCACGCTGGCCGTGGCCAAGGCGATGGCTGAGAGCGACGCGGTGACCATCATCGGCGGCGGCGATTCTGCGGCGGCTGTGGAGCAGATGGGCCTGGGCGACAAGATGACCCACATCTCTACCGGTGGCGGCGCCTCCCTGGAGTACCTGGAGGGCAAGACCCTGCCGGGTGTCGCGTGCCTGGACGAGAAGAAGTAACCTGAACACAGAGCCCCCCGGGCGGCCATGGGGCCGTTCCGGGGCTTTTGCCCGTCTGCGGGGAGATAACACACCCGTGCGACGGTTGATGACAAACGGAGGGACGAAATCATGCGCAAGCCGATCATTGCCGGCAACTGGAAAATGAACAAGACCCCCGCGGAAGCCCGCGCGCTTGTGGAAGCGCTCGTGCCGCTGGCCGCAGACGCCCAGTGCGACGTGGTGGTGTGCACCCCTGCAGTGGACTTTGCGGCGGTGTCCGAGGTGATCCGCGGCACCAACATCAAGCTGGGCGCGCAGAACATGCACTGGAAGGAATCCGGCGCGTACACGGGCGAGCTCAGCGCCGATATGCTCAAGGCGTACGGCGTGGAATACGTGATCCTGGGCCACAGCGAGCGCCGTCAGTACTTTGGCGAGACCGACACGACGGTCAACCTGCGCGTGCTGGCGGCCGTGAAGGCGGGCCTCACGCCGATCATCTGCGTGGGCGAAAAGAAAGAGGAGCGCGAGGCGGGCTACACCGACGCGCTGGTCAGCTATCAGACGAAGATTGCCCTCAGCGGCCTGACCGCAGACGAAGTGCGCCATGTGGTCATCGCCTATGAGCCGGTGTGGGCCATCGGCACGGGCCTGACCGCCACCGATGAGCAGGCCAACGAGACCATCGGCGTCATCCGCGAGGCGGTGCGCTCGGTCTATGGCGATGCGGCCGACGATGTGCGCATTCAGTATGGCGGCTCCATGAACCCCAAGAACTGCAAGGGCCTGATGGCGCAGCCCGAGATCGACGGCGGCCTGATCGGCGGCGCGTCGCTCAAGGCGGAGGATTTTTCCAAGGTCGTGCACTTTGACGCGTAATCCCCCGGGAAAATGGCATGCCCTCTTCCGGTGGGGAAGCATGGCAGATTGAAAGAGGAGTATATATGGCGAAGAAACCTGTACTGCTTTGCATTATGGATGGCTTCGGCTGGGTGCCGCAGCAGTCCTATGGCAACGCCATCAGCGCGGCGAAGACCCCGGTCATCGATGAGCTGATGCGCACCTGCCCCTATACGACGATCAACGCCTCTGGCATGGCTGTGGGCCTGCCCGAGGGCCAGATGGGCAACAGCGAAGTGGGCCACACGAACATCGGCGCGGGCCGCATCGTCTACCAGCAGCTTACGCTGATCACCAAGTCCATTCTCGATGGCACGATGAAGGAAAACGATGTGCTCGTGCGCAACATGAAGGCCGCCATCGATGCGGGCAAGGCCATTCACTTCATGGGCCTGCTGGGCACCGGCGGCGTGCATAGCCACATCGAGCACCTGTTCGGCCTGCTGGACATGGCCAAGCACATGGGCGCGACTAAGGTCTACTGCCACTGCATCATGGATGGCCGCGACACCGACCCCCATTCTGGCAAGGGCTTCCTCGCTGACCTGCAAAACAAGCTCGATGAGATCGGCTTGGGCACCATTGCCACCGTTACGGGCCGCTACTACGCCATGGACCGCGATTCCAACTGGGACCGCGTGCAGAAGGCGTATGCCGCCTTCGTCTACGGCGAGGGCGAGCACGCCGCCAATGCGCAGGAGTGCATTGAGAAGAGCTATGCAAACGGCGTGACCGATGAGTTCGTCGTGCCGTGCGTCACCTGCGAAGGCGGCCGCGTGAGCGAGGGCGACACCGTGGTGTTCCTCAACTTCCGTCCCGATCGTGCGCGCCAGATCACCCGCGCGTTTGTGGATGACGCATTCACCGGCTTTGAGCGCCGCTATGGCCGCTTCCCGGTGCACTACGTCTGCATGGCCGAGTATGATGCCACCATGCCCAATGTTGAAGTGGCCTACCCGCCTGTGGAGCTGACCAATGTGCTGGGCGAGTACCTCTCCAAGAACGGCAAGACGCAGCTTCGTATCGCCGAAACGGAGAAGTATGCCCACGTCACCTTCTTCTTCAATGGCGGCGTCGAGGCCCCGTATGCGGGCGAGGATCGCAAGGTCATTCCCAGCCCGAAGGTGGCCACATACGACCTCAAGCCGGAGATGAGCGCCTACGAGGTCGCCGCAGAGTGCGCCGAGCGCATCCGCAGCGGCAAGTACGACGTGATCATCCTCAACTTTGCCAACTGCGACATGGTGGGTCACACCGGCGTGTTCGAGGCGGCTGTCAAGGCTGTGGAGGCTGTGGACGCCTGCGTCGGCCAGGTTTGGGAGGCCACGCGCGAGATGGGCGGCTGCATGTTCCTGACGGCTGACCACGGCAACGCCGACCACATGATGAATGAGGATGGCACGCCCTTCACCGCGCATACGACCAACGTCGTGCCCTTCCTGGCGGCAGGCGTGGGCGATGTGAAAATGCGCGAAGGCGGCTGCTTGGCGGATATCGCGCCGACCATGCTGCCGTATATCGGCCTGCCCGTGCCCAAGGAGATGACGGGCAAGAGCATCATCGTGGAAGCGTAAACGTGTGCAGCCCGGTGACCGGGTTTGCATCCGGGGCAGAATCCAACGGAAAATGAAGCGAATAGGGAGATCTTCCGTCAGGCGTTTGCAGGGCGGAAGGTCTCTTTTTTTGTTGCTGAACGGACGCTTGACAAGGAAACTTGACAAGATGCGGCGCACATGCTATACTGACGATGTAAAGGTACCTTGTCAAGATTGGAGGGGTTCCGTGAAGAATCGGGTCGAGGCATTGCGGCGCGCGCGGGGATTGAGCCAGGAGGCGTTTGCCAGGGCGCTGCGCGTGTCCAGACAGACGGTCAGCTCCATTGAGACGGGGAAGTACAACCCGTCGCTGGATCTGGCGTTTGAGATTGCGGACTTTTTTTCCATGACCATTGAGGAGGTTTTTATCCATGAGAGAAACGGAGACGAAGCAGGCCAGGGGCAGAAGAACGCTTAAAAACCAGCTGATTACAGGCATTTGCTATCTGGTTGCCGGAAGCGTTTGCCTGCTTGCCGGGCTTTTGACGGAGTCAAAGCTGGATGGCATTCTGTTTGGGCTCGCGGGCGCAGGTATCGGCCCGGGCGTGCTATGGGTGTGGAAATGGGCACACTGGAGCGCGCCGGAGCGCATCGGCGCATACGAGCAAAGGCTTTATGACGAGCAGATCGAGTTGCAGGATGAGCTCAAGCAGAAGCTGCGGGATCGGTCCGGCCGGGCGGCCTATCTGGCAGGCATGGGTGTCACATGTGTGGCGGTCTTTGTGCTGGCAGTGCTCAGCGCGTGGTTTGAGGCTTTGCCGGTGAAAGCGGCGGTGTTCTATCTGTGCGCGTATCTGTTGTTTCAGTGGGGCGTGGGCATCTGGTTTTTTAAGAGGATGCTGCGCAGGTATCAGTGATGTGCCGAAAAAAAACAATTGAATTTGATCAAGAGGGGGAACTTTTTGCCCCCTTTATCCGTCCAAAGGAATGATGAGAGGAGGGAACGCGTTGGAGAGCAGCCTGATCAAGCGCGCCATACAGGGCGATAACGATGCATTTGAATCGCTGATGAGCGCCTATGAACGCAAGATCTACGGCCTCTGCCTGCGCATGATGGGCAACCGCCAGGATGGCGAGGATGCCGCGCAGGAGGCGATGGTGCGCATCTGGCAAAAGCTGCCGCAGTACAGAGGAGAAGCCGCGTTTTCCACGTGGGTATACCGGGTGACGGCGTCGGCTTGTACCGATGCGATCCGCAAACGGAGTCTGAGGGCGCAGCCTTCGCTGGAGGCGATGCGCGAGGAGGGGGTTGAGCCGCAGGACGGCGCGCCGACGCCGCAGCAAGCGGTGGAGAACACGGAGCGGCGCGAGGCCATGCAGCGGGCGATTGCCGGGGTACCCGAACAGATGCGCAGCGTGTTTCTGCTGCGGGATGTGCACGGGCTGAGTGTGGAGGAGACGGCCAGGGCGCTGAATGTGTCCAGCGGAACGGTCAAATCGCGCCTGTCGCGGGCCAGGGAAAAGATCGCCGCGGCGCTCAGGGAATGCGGTACAGGGTTTGACATGGAGGTGAGTCGATGAAGTGCGAGGAGATGGAGGCGATGATCTTTTCAGGAAGAAAGCTGGCCCCAAGTGAACTGGAAGAGATGAAGGCTCACGCCAAGACGTGTGAGGCGTGCCGCGTGCTGCTCCAAAATGCCGATGTGCTCGCCAGTGCCCGCTCGCTCGATGCGCAAATCGAGGTGCCTGCGTCGTTTACCCAGGGGTGGCGCGCGCGGGTGCGGCAGATGCCGCGCAGGCAAAGCGTATTGCAGCGCGTAGCCGCCTATCTGAGCGGCAATGGCGGGCAGCGCGTGATGCGCCTGGCGGCAGCCGCGTGCTGTGCGGTGGCGCTGTTTGGCGCGGGGGTGCGCCTGGGCGAGGGCAACCGCCTGAATGCGGCAGATGCCGCATCGGTTGCACAGGATGAAGCGCCGATGCTGTACAGCGCAGAGATGATGCCGCAGGTGGCTTCCCGCAGCAGGATGGCAGATCCGCCGGCACAGGAGGAACCACAGACACAGGAAGAGGAAAACCCCGCGGCGGATGCGGCGCTCTTTGCGCTGCCGTGGCTGGTGGCCGCAGGCGCACTGGTTGTGGCATCCGGCAGGCGGAAAAAATAAAATTTGGGAAATGCGGGAAGAAAAGCGCGAGGTGCTTCGTCTCTTAGGCAGGCGCGGCACAAGCGCCGCTGTTACAGAAACACACAATGGCCCGCAACGCGGGTTCCGAACGAGGAGGAATACCGAATATGAAAAAGATGATTGCCATGGTCCTGGCGCTGACGATGACGCTGACCGCAGCCTTTGCGCTGGCGGAGACGGAGGATGCCAGCATCACCGTGCAGGGCACGGCGACGGTCACCGCTGAGCCGGATATGGTCAGCGTGACGGCGAATGCATCCATTACCGATCCTTCCGTGTCCGGCGCACAGGAAAAGATGAACGCCATCATTGCCGAAGTGACGGGCAAGCTCATCGAGCTGGGCGTCAAGGAAGAGGATATCGTCACGCAGAACTACTCCTACTACCCGACCTACAACTATGAGGGTGAAACCCGCACCCTGACCGGCTACCAGGCGAACCACACGCTGGAGATCACCTGCCGCGATGTGGAGATGCTCGACAGCGTGGTTGGCGTGGTCACCGACAGCGGCATGAGCGAGATCTACGGCATCCAGTATGACATCTCCGAGCGTTCGGCGCTGTACCAGGATGCGCTGGCGCTGGCGATTGAGTCTGCGCAGGCCAAGGCGGTCAAGATGGCCGAGGCGAGCGATATGACGATCACCGGCCTGGAAGAGCTTCGCGAGAATGGCGGCTATGACGCGGGCGTCGTCGTCAACACGGCGATGGACGATGCGGTGATGAGCGCGCGTGCCGAGTCGGGCGGAACGGGCATCCGCGCGGGCAGCGTCAGCGTGACGGCGAATGTCACGGCGGTGTACGAGGCTAAGGGTGAGTAACGAACCGCAAGCGGCAGTTGCGCTCTCTCCTTTGGTATAAAGCATAAAGAGGCCGTTCCCCTCGGGGAACGGCCTCAGCGTGTCGAAAAAGTCCGCCTGCGGCGTCCTTTTCCGAGTATTTGCACTGTTTCCCTCTCGGCTCTATGAGCCTCCCGGGCGGGAAACAGTGTAAGGAAGCCTTGCGCGGCAAGGCCCGAATCCGCCGCACATGTCGCCGGATTCGGATTGCATTTGGCGGCTTGCCCGGATTCCTGACATATGCGTTTTACAAAGGGCATGCGCGGTTGATTTTAACAGCCTGGATCTGCGCGGCGGGAAGGGTCAGGGGTGACTGTCCTTCTTGGGGGCGCTGCGCTGCGCGCACCGCCGCGGGCAGCTTTGGCAGTCGCCTCCACAGTGGAAGAGCAGCTTTTTGCGGCGGATGCGCCGGATGGCAAGCAGTGCCAGCACGGCGATGAGCAGCAGCACGAGCAGGGTGGATGCGTTCATTTACATGCCTCCCAAGAGCATGCCGATCAGGTGCACTATGAATGCGGCCACCCACGCGATGGCGCATTGACCGGCGAGCACGAGCAGCGCCCACTTGGTGCCCAGCTCGCGGCGAATGGCGCTGATGGCGGCGATGCAGGGCGTATACAGCAGGCTGAAGACCAGCAGCGACGCGGCTGCAAGCGGCGTGAGCGCGGCGAGCAGCTCGGCCGTGGAGCCAAAGAGGATGGTCAGCGTGGAAACGACGCTCTCCTTGGCCATGAAGCCGGTGAGCAGCGCGGTGGAGAAGCGCCAGTCGCCAAAGCCAAGCGGGGCGAAGACCGGCGCGATGACGCCGGCGATCGCGGCCAGCAGGCTGTTTTGCGAGTCGGTGACGACGTTGAGCCGCGCGTCAAACGTCTGCAGGAACCACACGACGATGGTTGCCACGAAGATGACAGTGAATGCGCGCTGAAGGAAATCCTTCGCCTTTTCCCACAGGAGCTGGCCCACGTTGCGCATGCCGGGCATGCGGTAATTGGGCAGCTCCATCACGAAGGGAACGGGTTCACCCCGGAAGAGCGTGCTGCGCAGCAGCACCGCCATCAGGATGCCCATGACAATGCCCAGCACATACAGCCCGATCATGACCACGGCGACGTGATCCGGGAAGAACACGGCGCTGAAGAACGCGTAGATCGGCAGCTTGGCCGAGCAGCTCATAAACGGCGTGAGCAGGATGGTCATCTTGCGGTCGCGCTCGGAAGGCAGGGTGCGCGTGGCCATGACGCCCGGCACGGTGCAGCCAAAGCCCACCAGCATGGGCACGATGCTGCGGCCGGAGAGGCCAATCTTGCGCAGCAGCTGATCCATGACAAACGCCACGCGCGCCATGTAGCCGCTGTCTTCCAGCAGCGAGAGGAAGAAGAACAGCGTCACGATGAACGGCAGGAAGCTCAGCACGCTGCCCACGCCGTTGAAGATGCCGTCGATCACCAGCGATTGCAGCACGGGGCTGACGTTTGCGGCGGTCAGCGCGGCGTCGGCGGCCTGTGTGAACAGGCCGATGACGCCCTCCAGCACGGAGGAAAGCACGCTGCCCACCACGTTGAACGTCAGGAAGAACACCAGCCCCATGATCAGCACAAAGGCGGGAATGGCGGTGTATTTGCCGGTCAGCACGCGGTCGATCATCACGCTGCGGGTGTGCTCGCGGCTCTCGTGCGGCTTGACCACCGTCGCGCGGCACACTTTGTCGATGAAGGCGAAGCGCATGTCGGCGATGGCCGCGGCACGGTCGAGCCCGCGCTCCTGCTCCATCTGCACGATGATGTGCTCGACCATTTCCTGCTCGTTGGGGGAAAGCCCCAGCTGCTCGCGGATCAGATGGTCGCCTTCGGCCAGCTTGCTGGCGGCAAACCGCACCGGAATGCCCGCGCGCTCGGCGTGGTCCTCGATCAGGTGCATGATGCCGTGCAGGCAGCGGTGCACCGCGCCGCCCTCGTCGTCTGCATCGCAGAAGTCGAGCCGGCCGGGCCGCTCCTGGTACTGCGCCACGTGCAGCGCATGGTCCACCAGCTCGTCGATGCCCTCGTTTTTCGCGGCGGAGATGGGCACCACCGGAATGCCCAGCATCGCTTCCATTTCATTGACGTGCACGGAGCCGCCGTTTTCGCGCATCTCGTCCATCATGTTGAGCGCGAGCACCATCGGCACATTGAGCTCCATCAGCTGCATGGTCAGGTACAGGTTGCGCTCGATGTTTGTCGCATCCACGATGTTGATGATGCCCCGCGGCTTCCCCTGGAGCACAAACTGCCGCGTGACGATTTCCTCGCTGGTATAGGGCGACATGGAGTAGATGCCCGGCAGGTCGGTCACCAGCGTGCCCGCATGCCCGCGGATGACGCCGTCCTTGCGGTCCACCGTCACGCCGGGAAAGTTGCCCACGTGCTGGCTGGAACCGGTCAGCTGGTTAAAGAGCGTCGTCTTTCCGCAGTTCTGGTTGCCTGCCAGCGCAAAGGTCAGCGTTGTGCCCTCGGGCAGCGGGTTTTCATCGGCCTTGACGTGGTATTTGCCGCCCTCGCCCAGGCCCGGGTGGCTGGCGTGCCTGGTGCGCCGCGGCGCGGCGGATACGCGCTCGGGCTCGATGGTGCGCTCGATGCCGATCTGGCTTGCATCGCTTACGCGCAGCGTCAGTTCATAGCCATGAATGCGGAATTCAATGGGATCGCCCATCGGGGCGAACTTGATCAGCGTGATCTGTGCGCCGGGAATCACACCCATATCCAGAAAATGCTGGCGCAGTGCGCCTTCGCCGCCGACAGTGCGGATGACCGCCGACTGGCCGGCGGCAAGTTCATTGAGCGTCATGATTACCCTCCTTGGTTTTGAGGGGTGCGGCTTTTGCACGCGGTTGGCATGGCCGCAGCCTCTGTCGTAGGCATGGCGGGGGAATGCCTTCGCCATGTTCAGATGCTAGTGTACAGTTGGCGGCGGGTTTTGTAAAGAGGAAATCCGCACATTATACGCATCCTTTCGGCAGGCACCTGTTCGCTGGTTTGACAGCCAACGGGCGCGATGCTATAATGAAAGCCGTGAAACGGAGGTGTCGGCCGTGCAGGGGGAGAGGCCGGATATCGCTTTACCCCGGTGGGAATCGCTGCCGGATATCGGGCTGTATATGGATCAGGTGGTCACGCTCATGGAGCGTGCGTTCAGCCCGGCGCTGCCCAAAGGGGAAATGACCAAATCCATGGTCAACAACTATGTCAAGGTGGGGCTCATTCCCCGTCCTTCCGGCAAGAAATACGACCGGGAACACCTGGCCATGCTCATGATGATCGGCGTGCTCAAGCAGGCGCTGAGCATGGAGAGCATCGCCCAGCTGCTGGATATGCTCTGCGCAGACGGCGTCCGCAAGGGGTATGAGCGGTTTTGCGAGGAGGCGGCCGTGGTGGGAGAGGCGCTCACAGAAGGGCGTTTCGGCCTGCATCCCAGCGAGTGTCCCCCGAAGGATCAGGCGCTGCGCGCGGGAATCATGGCAGCGCTTTGCACCATACGCACCAGCAGGCTGCTTAATGCGCTGCGCGGGGAGAAAAACCCCTGAGGCGTGCGTCATTAAACCGATGGATGCCGTCATATCCTGATATGGACAGGCTGATACGCTGCCTGTTTCAAACGATTTTGATAAAAACCTTGAAATCTGCTTTCGTTGTGGTTTATACTACAGGGGAATAGCTTGTCAACTGAGGAGGGCTGCACATGTTTTGTCCCCACTGTCATAACAAGATCCCGGATGGTTCCAACATCTGTCCGCTTTGCTATGCCAATCTGGCGGGCGTAAAGCCCCAGCAATCGCAGCAGCCCCCGCGGGAGGATGCTTCCGAACAGGAGCGCCCCGCATCTGCGCGCAAAAGCGGCAAGAAGCCCGCATATACCAAGGGCAGCCGCGGCAGCCGCAGAGGGGCGGACCGCACGCCGATGATCATTGCATTCGGGTTGATTCTCATTTTGGTGATTATCATCGCCATGATCATCCGCTCCATGTTCAGCGCTGGAGCGCCGCAGACGCTCAATACACCCGAGCCGCAGACGCAGACGCAGACGCAAGAGGTGACCATGGGGCCGAATTTCATGGTCTTTGGTCAGACGCCGGCGCCGGCGACCGTGACGGCCACCCCCGGCATTGAGATCACCCCGTCGCCCACGCCCACGACCCAGCCCGTCACGACCTACAAGACGCTCAGAAAGGGCGACCAGGGCGCTGAGGTGGTCACGCTCCAGCAGGCGCTGGTGGAGCTCGGGTATCTCAATGGCGCGACGGATGGCAACTTCGGCACCGGTACGGAGACGGCCGTCAAGAACTTCCAGGCGGCCAATGGGCTGGATGCCGACGGCATCGCGGGCAAGCTGACGCTCGAGGCGCTGTTTAAGCTCTCGTCGGTCACGCCGATGCCGGAAGTCACGGTGGGCCCTGGCGACATTCTGGATCTTCCGGGCTAAGCGGCGGAATGACCGCAAATGCAAAAGAGGCCGGTAAGGCTTTGTGATGAACAGAAGATTCTCTCCCGGGGCACGAGCGCGATGCGCGCGTGCCCGGGTGGGGAGAATCTTTTGTGTACGAGGAAACCCAACGACCCCTGAACGGATCGGAGAGAAGACATGAAGAGACGGATACTGCTTATACTCGCTGCATTGATGCTTCTGGTATCGCCGTGCGCGCTGGCTGCCCCGCAGCTGACGCGCGTGTTTGCCGACGATATTGCGCTCATCAGCGGGCAGGACGGCTGGTATTTTGAGTTCAACACCACGGAAGGCGGCACGCTGGCCATGCAGCTGCTCAGCGGCGAGACGGGCGAAGTCCTGTGCGACCTGGGCACTGCGCAGGTAGAGGCCGGAGACGGGCGCATCGCCTGGAATGGGCTGAAGCCGGATGGATCGGCCATTGAGCCGGGCAACTATATGGTGGCGGTGCAGCTGCGCAACTTCTGGGGCGAGGAGAGCGAGCAGAGCCTGCTCTCCCTGCACATCTACGAAAGCGAAGCGCAGGCCGATGAGACGCGCCTTGATCTGACCACGATCGCCGCAGCGGATGAGGCGCTCCAGTGGGAGGAACCCGTGGCCCAGACGGACGGCACTGCGGTGACGGACAATGCCCAGGCGGCGGACGGCATTACGGGGACAGAGACTGCCGTGGCGCAAAGCGACGCGCAGGCGGCGGAGGATGCTGTGCCTGTCGCCACGAGTTTCTGGGATATGAATCCGGATGACTATGATCTGGACAACCCGGAGCACCAGCAGGCGATCTGGGATCTGATGATGAAGCCCATCACGGTGCTGGATGTCGGGCAGACGGAGCATGTCTACCCCACCAACCAGCCGGGCATCGACCGCACGCCGTATGAGGAGAACTGCGCGGGCGAGCTGCACGGGCAGAGTCAGGGTGTTCATGTGCTGGAGGAGGATACCGATGGGGACGGGTACGTGCTCATCGAATCGTATTCCAACGACGGCACGAAGACGGACAACGCCTATATGGAGTCCATCGACGCCAAGAAGATTCAGGGCTATGTCAAGGAGAGTCTGCTCTTTGAGGTGACGCCGACGGACAGCTATGCGCTGTTGGTGGATAAGCTGCGCCAGAAGCTCTACATCTTCCAGGATGGGCGGATCATCAGCACGCTGACCGTCTCCACGGGCCTGAACAACGAAAAGCAGCCCTACAACGAGACGCCTGCGGGCGAGTTTATCACCGTCAGCCGTGTGGGCGATTTCAACGCGGGCGGCGGCACGATCGGGCGGTATGCCATCCGCATCAACGGCGGCACGCTGCTGCATGAGGTGCTTCACGAGGTTGGCGCGGATGGAAAGACGCGCATCTACTCCCCCTATGAGGAGCAGCTCGGCCAGAAGGCCAGCCATGGCTGCATCCGCATTCAGCGCCGGGAGAATGAAAACGGGCACAACATGGCGTGGCTGTGGAATAACCTGGAGCTCAAGACCAAGGTGTTTATTTGGGATGACCAGGGGCGCAAGATGTATGACCCCGAATTGCCCGACCCGGATCTGCAGCTCTACCGCAACCCCAACGGGGGCAGCAATTATCACCTGGTGGCAGAGTGCCCGGGCGTGCGCGAGCAGTATCTGCCGCTGACGGGCGACTTCACATACGGGGATCTGGAGAAGGATGAATTCAAGAATCTGACGCCCTGCCCGTACTGCGCCGCGCCGGCCAGGCTGGAGACGCTCTATGAACAGTACATGGCGGCGGCGGAGCAGATTGGCGCAGAGCTGCCGGACAATGTGTGTGCGCTTTTCGGGCTGGAGTGATGGCGAGACCAGCGTGAGCTCTCCATACAAAAAGTGAATGGCCGCAAGCGGGCTGTGCAAAAGCATGGCCCGCTTTTTTGTGTGCAGAAAAAGCTGCAGGGGACAGCAAAAAAACGGCGGCTGCTCCGCACGGCGCAAGGCGGTATGCGGCAAGAAAAGGGAATGCGCGCTGGCGCTTTTTGCACGATGAGGTCGCATGACGGGCGGAAAAGAGGCGTAACGGCCCGGGATACAGAATGTGTGTGCATTCCGGGATGATCATAAAAGCAGAGATCATGAATATATTAATGACTGTTGCGTGCAATATTGATCTGAATTTGAATGAATTGAAACAAAATTGCATTTCTTCAATATTTTACTTGCAAAGCAGATGGAAATGTGCTAAAATAATTACATGACGATTTCATTGTGAACAGCAAGACGGCAAAACCGGCCATATGCACACGAATGAAGCCGATGCAGGCGCCGGACGGATGTCCGCAACGGAGCGGCGTGCCTTGAACTGCCGGGTCAGGAGGGAAGCTATGATTGAGCTCAAGAACGTCCACAAGAAATTCGGCCACCTCGAGGTGCTCAAGGGCATCAACCTGACCGTGGCCAAGGGCGAAAAGCTGGTCATCATCGGGCCGAGCGGCTCGGGCAAGAGCACGCTGATCCGCTGCATGAACGGGCTGGAAGAGGTGACCGCCGGCGAGGTCTACATCGACGGGCACCTGATGACCCACAAGACGCGCGCCGCGCTCAACCGGCAGTATTCCTCGATGGTGTTTCAGCAGTTCAACCTCTATCCGCATCTGACGGTGATGGAAAACCTCACGCTGGCCCCCGTCAAGCTCAAGAAGATGCCCAAGGATGAGGCACAGGAGCTGGCTATGACCAACTTAAAGCGGGTGGGTCTGGCCCAGAAGGCCAATGTATACCCC
>DVJV01000081.1 GCA_018716525.1 Candidatus Ventricola gallistercoris | reverse complement strand
AGATCTCAAAATACATATCGTAGATCTGCACATGCTCCGCAACCGGCTCCACAACCCTGTCATGGAAGCGCACGACCGCATCGCAAGCCTGTTCAAACGAAGAATAGTATCCCGTTCCCACAGCCGCCGTCAAGCACGCCCCGATGCAGGACTGCTCCGCCTCCACGGTCGTGTAAACCGGCTTGTTGAACATATCCGCCTCAATCTGAAGCAGAAGCTCCCCACGCGCGCCTCCGCCGGAAGCGATGATGCTGTCAGGCTCCCTGCCGGTGATGCTCTTGAGCGTCTCATACGCATTGCGCAGGCTGTATATGACGCCTTCAATCGTCGCGCGCACCAAGTGTTCCTGCCCGTGCCCCAGCGTCAGCCCCATGAACATGCCGCGTGCCCGGGGATCGACATCCGGGCTGCGCGCACCGGTCAGATACGGCAGGAAGATGAGCCCCTTAGACCCCGGCTCGGCCTTTTTAGCCACATCCGTCTGCTGCACAAAGTCCATGCCGGGGTACACGTTCTGGCTGAGCCACTTCATGGCCGCGCCGCCGCACAAGTTGCAGCTCATGAGCATCCACAGGTCTTCCTTCACCTGGCAAAACGTGTTGGTGCGGTACTGCCTGTCAAACCCCGGCGACTGCATGGCACAGGTCACCTGGCAGGATGTGCCAATGTTGGCCACCCACGGGCGATCCTCGCTGATCATGCCGCAGCCCACCTCGTGCATCAGCGTGTCGCCACCGCCATAGACCACCGGGATGCCTGCAGGCAATCCCGTCAGCGCTGCCGCCTCCCGCGTCAGCTGTCCGGCGACTTCATAGGCTTCGTGGCACGCGGGGAACGCCTCCCGCGGGAAGCCCAAGCGGTCGATGAAATCCCACGCCCACTCCCGCTTGGCTGTATCGAATATGACCGCGCTGGATGCATCCGTCATCTCCGTGCCCACTTCTCCGGTCATGCGCAGGCGGATATAGTCCTTGGGCAGCATCAGCACGTGCATCCGCTCGAAGTTCTCCGGCTCATGTTCCTTGACCCAGTACAGAGAGCTGACCAGGTAACCCGTTGAAAGCTGGTTGAGCGTCACCCGGTTGAACTCCTCCGGCGCAATGATGGCATGAATTTTCTCAATCTCCTGAACAGAGCGCTGGTCATTCCAGATGATGCAGTTCCGGATGGGTTTGAGCGCCTTGTCGAGCATCACCAGCCCGTGCATCTGCCCGGAATAGCCGATTCCCCGCACCTGCGCAACCTCCAGCGGATAGCGGCGGCTCAGCTCCTGCAATGTCCAGCACGCGGCTTCCCATAGCTCGTCGATATTCTGCTCCGAATAGCCCTCATGGGGCTGAAGCACATTGTACTTCTTTTGAGCCGTGCCGATGATGGTTCCATCCTCCTGCATCAGCAGGGATTTTGTGCTCGACGTGCCCACGTCAACTCCGATAAAGCAATTCATGATCACATCTCACCTTTCCGCATCCTGCTCAACCATTTTGCAGCGAATCCGCCGGGCTGCCTGCACCGGGTCCTCTGCGCCGGTGATGCCCCCGCCCACGATCAAAATATCCGGTGCAAAAGCCAGATACTGCCGGACCGACGCTTCGCCGATTCCCCCCGCCACGGCAACCATGCACTGCGGCTCGCATGCGCGCAATGCTACAAGCGCTTTTAGCGGCGTCTCTCCACGGGCTTGCTGATCGACCCCGACATGAACGGCGATGCAATCCACCCCGCATACCTCCAGCTTGCGCACCGTCTCGCACAGCGCGCCCGCCCCCAGCAGATCTGCCATGACCCGCGCGCCATGCGCATGGGCCGCCTGCACGCAGTCGCAAAGGGTCGCCTCATCCGTGCAGGCCATCACCGTCACCCAGTCTGCCCCTGCGTCCGTCATCATGTCGGTCTCTTCCCGCCCGGCATCCATGATCTTTCCATCGCAAAGGAGGCTCAACCCGGGGCAGGCCGCGCGCAGACGGCGCACGCCTTCCATGCCGTAGCGCATCACAAAGGGCGTGCCCACCTCCACGATATCGACATCGGTGCCAACACGCTCAACGAGATTCAGCGCGCTGTCCATGTCAAGCAAATCCAGCGCCAGTTGCAGCAAAGCCATCCGTCTTTTCCTCCCCTTGTTCACAGCCTAAAGGGTGCGGCGCTTCATTCCATGCGCGCCTGTTGAAAGCAGCGCCGGACGACTGCAAAGGCCGCTTCCGGCCTTTGCCCAATGCTCGCCTTTCCCGCTTTGATTTTGCGCCCGCCCGTTTTCCTGAAAGAATCGCACGAAAGACCTTTCTCCTCCGCAGGGCGGAGGAGAAAGCGCGCGCATTATTTGCTCTTCTTCACCAGGCCCATGCGATGCAGGAAGCTGGTGCCGGAGGCGGAATTCTTCAGATAATCCACGAACACCGCAATCAGGATCACGATGCCCTGCACCACATACTGCCAGGAGGTGTTGATGCCCAGCAGGTTCATGCCGTTAGACAGCACACCGATGATGATCGCGCCGATGACCGTGCCAAAAAGCGTGCCGCGTCCGCCGCTCATGGATGTGCCGCCCAGCACAACCGCCGCGATTGCGTCCATCTCCGCGCTGGTGCCCATATCCATGGTCGCCGCAAATGTGCGGGCAGTGGAAAGCACGCCGGCAATGGCCGCCAGAAAACCGCTGAAGACGAACACAAACAGCCTGACCCGCTCCACGCGAATGCCCGCATACCGGGCAGACTGCTCATTATCGCCGGTATAGTAGATGTGGCGGCCGAGCTTGGTCTTATTGAGGATAAAGGAGGTCACCGCCACGACGATGATGATCATAAACGCCTGCACCGGTATGCCCGCAATCCGTCCGGTGCTGAAATAGGTATAGGAAGGATCGAGCACGGCAATCGTCTTTGCGCCCGTGTAGATGCGCGCGATGCCGCGGCCGATATTCATGGTGGCCAGCGTGATGATAAACGGCGGAATCGTTGTTCTGCTGGCAATGATGCCGTTGACCAGGCCGATGAGCGTGCCGCACCCCAGGCCAATGGCGATGCCCACCGCGACGGGCAGCTTCATCCAGGTGATCATTCCTGCGCTGATGCAGCCGGACACCGCGATGATGGAACCCACCGACAGGTCAATGCCGCCCAGCAGGATCACCAGCGTCATGCCGCAGGCCAGGAAAATGTTGATGGTGATCTGCCGCACGACGTTGAAGAAGTTGGACATCGTGGCGAATTTGTCCGTCATCAGCATCAGGGCAACGCACATGATCAAAAGGCCGATGAGGATACCCAAGCAATTCTTGAGGCTCTCGGCAAAGGACTGTGCCGCATGCTTGAGGCTTTTCATGGTAGTGTTCTCCCTTCTCACATTTCCATGGTCGCGTAGTGCATGATTTTTTCCTGCGTGAATTCGCCTTGTTCCAGCACGCCCGTGGTATAGCCATGGCTCATGACCACAATGCGGTCGCACATGTTGATCAGCTCCGGCAGCTCGGAGGAGACCAGGATGATGGTCAGCCCCTGCTTGGTCAGGTCGTTGATGGTGCGATAGATCTCCGTTTTGGTCTTGATGTCGATGCCCCGGGTCGGTTCATCCAGAATCAGGATTCGCCTGGTGGCCAGCAGCCAGCGGCTGAACACAATCTTTTGCTGATTGCCTCCGGAGAGCGCGGAGATCGGCTGCTCAAGGGAGGCGTATTTGGTTTCAAACAGCCCATCCACATACTTGCGGGTGAGCTCCATTTCAAGCTGGCGGTTATACCGCCCATGCCTGAGGAACTGGTCGATGACCTCGACGGTGGTATTCATGCGCAGCGACTGGTTGGCAAATATGCCTTCCTGCTTGCGGTCTTCCGGCACCAGCCCCAGCCCCAGGGAAACCGCTTTTTGCACGCTGGAAATATCGACGCGCTTTCCATCCAGCAAAATCTCGCCGGATTCCACCCGCCGCAGGCCAAACAGGCACTCCATCGTCTCGCTGCGCCCGGCGCCTACCAGCCCGGCAAAGCCCAGCACTTCGCCCTTCCTGAGCTTAAAGCTGACATTACGAACGGCCTTTCCCGCGCTCAGGTTGTTCACCTGCAGGATGATCTCGTCCGTATAGTTCTTTTCCTTAATGTAATAGTTTTCCATAGAGCGGCCCACCATGAGCGCGATCAGCTTATCATGGTCGGTCTGCGCCATGCACACCGTGTCGATGTACTGGCCATCGCGCAAAACCGTGACGCGGTCGGCCACCACGTCCAGCTCGCTCATGCGGTGAGAAATATATATAATGCCTACGCCGCTGGCCTTGAGCCTGCCAACGGCTTCAAACAGCACTTCGACTTCTTTTTCAGAAAGGGAGGATGTCGGCTCATCCATCACGATGATCTTTGCGCCAAACGAAATGGCTCTGACGATTTCCACCATCTGCTGCTGCGCGATGTTGAGCTTTCCGACCTTTGTCGTCGCCCGGATCGGCAGCTGATATTCATCCAGCAAACGCTGGGTTTGTTCTTCCATGGTAGCGGCATCCGTCGTGCCCATGCGCGTGGTCAGTTCACGGCCGATGAACACATTTTCCGCTACGGTCAGGTTCGGCGCGAGCATCAGTTCCTGGTGAATGATGCTGACGCCGTATCGGCGGGCACTCTCTACATCTGTGATCTCGGCCTTGCGGCCATTGATCCAGATTTCGCCGCTGTCCAGGCTGTAAATGCCGCCCAGAATCTTGATCAGCGTCGACTTACCGGCGCCGTTTTCGCCCAGGAGTGCATGGACCTCTCCCGCATACAGGGTGAGCTGCATATCCTGCAAAACGCGCACTTTTCCAAAGCTCTTGTTGATGTTGATCATTTGCAGAAGAGCATCCATCTCATTTCCTCCTCATCGGATATGGGGATACAGCAATCGCTTTCGGCAAAGAAAAGCAGGCGCTGCGAATGCTCGCTCAGGTCACCGCAGCGCCCGCCCGTATTACCGATTCACAACCAGCAGCACGCGGCCGCCCGGCAGATTATTGATAGCCCTTGCCGGTGTACTCGGCAACATTGGACGCGTCGATGGTGTAAGCATCCACCTCGATGGTGAACGGATCGCACTTGCCCTCTTCCACATACTGCTTATACGCCTCGTAGCAGGCAGCGCCGATCTTGCGCGGGCTCTGCGCCGCAGTCATGCGGTACACGCCGCCCGGGATCAGGTCCATCGCTTCCTGCGTGCCATCCACGCCGTAGATCTTGATATCCTTACCGGCGACGGACACCGCCGCATAGGCGCCCAGACCACACTGATCGTTGATGCAGAAGATCGCGTCCAGATCATAGCTCTGGATCAGGTCGGAAACCACCTTCTGGCCGCCTTCGATGTTCGCAGAAGCATCCATCGTGACCAGCACTTCGATGTTCTCCGGGATGGTGGCCAGGAAGCCCGCTTCACGGTCGTTGCACGCGCCGTTGGACGGATAGTTCAGCACGGCGATCTTCGCGCCATCCGGGAAATCCGCCATCATGGACTCGGCACAAAGCTGGCCGGCCTGCTTATTGTTGGTCGCGATAAAAGCGGCCACCTTGCTCATGTCCTCAACGCCCGCGTCGAAATTGAACACGGGAATGTTTGCTGCCTCCAGCGCCTCCAGCGCAGGCTGGATGGCATCCTTGTCAACCGGGTTGAGGAACACGGCGGAGACGCCCTGCGCGATAAAGTCCTCAATGATCTGGATCTGCTTGGCAGCATCCTGCTCAGCGTCCACAACGACAGTGCTGTTGCCATCCGCTTCGGCGGCCGCCGTGATGCCGTCAGCCAGCACACCGAAGAACTCCGACTGGCACCAGTAGGTGATGCCAAAGGTCTGGCCTTCTGCAAAGGCCGTCGCGCCCATGCACAAAATGGTCGCAGCGATCAAAAGAGCAACGAGCTTTTTCATGGTATACATTCTCCTTTTCTCAAGATCAATATCAACCCACAGCCGGTTTAGGCCTGATGCTGAGCGTCATCAGGACTAAAGCCCATGCTCCAGGTAATATCCTCAGGTTTTGCGGCGCGCGCATACTGCGCCTCTTCCATCAGTTTCAGGTTGATGACGGAGGACTCCCGCCCCCAGTCAAACGGCTCATCCAGAA
>DVJV01000080.1 GCA_018716525.1 Candidatus Ventricola gallistercoris | reverse complement strand
TTCCCTCTCGGCTCTATGAGCCTCCCGGGCGGGAAACAGTGTAAGGAAACCTTGCTGCGCAAGGCTTCCGAATCCGCCGCACATGTCGCCGGATTCGGATTGCATTTGGAGGGCTTTAGCCCTCCAAACCTCCCGGATGGGTTTTTTGACAGTCTGAACCGCCGGACACAATGTCCGGCGGTCAAAAGAAAACGGATGGTTACGCCTTGGCGTCCGTGCGCAGCGCGCTTTCCGGGCGCTTTTTGCGGGTATTCTCGCTCCACGCGTGCATGACCAGCGCAACAGCAATAACGCCATAGCAGATGAACACGCGGAAGTACTCGCCGATAGCCGCGTCGCCGAAGAGGTTCTTGCCGGCGGCAGGCGCAAGGATGAACATGAGGTGGAACAGCACGGTGCCGATGAGCGCCTGCGTGTTCGTGGCCCGCACGACGGAAGCGCCGCCAACCAGGATTGCAGCACCCGCGTACAGGCCCACCTGCTCATGCGCGCCGTAGGTCTGGAAGGCGCCCATGTTCTGCACGAAGATGAGCTGGCCCCAGCCGGCAAGCACGGTCGAAATGACGATGGCGATGATGCGCACGTGATCCACGTCGATGCCCGCCGCATTGGCGACGGTGCGGTTCTGGCCGACGGCCCGGAACTGCTGGCCCAGGCGGGTGCGCATGATCATCACATTCATCAGGCACAGGATCGCGACGATGCCAAACGTCACCATCGGAACCTGAACCATGGCAAAGAGCACCTTGGCCGCCTCAAGCTGCATGACGGCCGCAACCACAACCAGCGCACCGAGCTGAATGCCCAGACGCCGGGCGTTTTTGCGGTGGCTGCGCACATAGCCGATGATCAGGATCACGGCGATGACGGCAGCGAACACCAGCGCGGCCTGGTTGGCCGGCAGGCACCAGAGCTTCTCGAGGGTGCCGGCCATGCCGTTATCGCGGGAGAGGTCTATGGTGTTGGCAATGCCGGTGGAGCCCTTGATCGTCAGGTTGGGGTTGTTGATGGGGATGATGTTGTCGAAGATGAACAGGCACAAAAGCTGATACAGACCGTTGGCGAAGTAGCCCAGGATCATGGAGCCGATCATCTCCTGGCCCTTCATCTTGTTGAGCAGCTTGCCAATGAAGAAGCCGAACACGGAGGCAAGCGGCACAGTCAGGAGCGCCGCCACAGCGAAGCCGCCGAAGCCGGGGATGCCCCACTCGAGCACGAGAATACAGGCGATCTGCGCGGCCATTGCGCCGATGGTGATGGCGAAGTTGATGCCCATGCCCGCGATGATCGGGATGATCAGCGAGAGCACGATGAACATATTGCGCGACAGACGGCCAAAGAGCTCATAGAGCACATAGCTGGGCGTGTAGCCGGAGAACGTCATGCAGACCGCGCACAGCACGATAAACATGATCGTGACGATATTGTTGCGCAGGCCCTCACGGATTTTACTCTTATCCACGCGATGCACCTCCCGACTTCGTGAGCGCATAGAGTATGATGCCGTTGGAGATCAGGATGCGCAGCGTCTCGGAGATGGTGCTCTGAGGCACGAGCGCGTTGGCGACGGGCATACCCAGCGTGAGCACGCCCTGGAACAGGAACGTACCGATAATCACGTGGCTGATGCGCGCGCGGGACGTGGTCGCGCCACCGATGAGGATGGCGGAAGCCGCCAGGAAGCCCATCTGCCGGGGCGCCTGATACAGCTGCATGAAGCCATAGCTCTGGCCGTAGACGATGATGCCGACAGCGGCGAGCATCGTGGAGAGCATGGTGCCAATGATGCGCATCTTGTCCACATCGATGCCGGTGGCTGCTGCAAAGCGCGGGTTGGCGCCTGCGGCGGACATGGCAATGCCGGTCTTGGAGCGCATGAACAGCCACATCAGCAGGCAGCACAGCGCAAAGAACACCAGCAGGCCCGTGGGAATGGTGACCCCCAGCACCTTGAAGGACAAAAAGTCATTGAGCAGATGCCGGTAAGAGCTCTGCAGGCCAATGGTGGTGCGCAGTCCCTGGCCAAGCGGCCACTTCATGACCAGGCTGGTAAACGGAAGCACCAGCCAGGCAATGCACATGAGCGAAACGACGGAGAAACCCACGTAGGTGGTCACGCTCATCTCCTCGCCCTTGAGGCGGTTGAGCAGCATGCCGTAGAGCAGGCCGGTGACCGAAGAGATCAGCAGGCCCACGGCAATGGCAAACGAGAAGCCGATCCAGCCACTCATCTCAAACTCGATGCACAGCAGGCCGCCAATCAGGCCGCCGATGATGCCGATGGGCAGGCCCAGGTTCAGGCTGATGCCGCACTGGATGCCCGGGAGCATGGCCAGAACGAGCACGCCGTTCATGCCCAGACGCACGAGCGTGTTGCTCAGCTGTGTGGGCAGCGAAAGCCCCAGGATCATGGCCAACAGGCACAGCAGAATGAAGAACAGACCGATGATCAGCCTGGGCACGCCCATCTTGGCCACCAGCGGAATGTAGAACAGCACCGCAGCGGCGAGGATCAGCAGGCCCACGCCGGCAATGGCCATGGTGCGGCCCTGGCGCATGATGCTGCCCGAAAGGCCCGGCATCATGCCGCTGGCGGCATACGCACGGTCATACTCCTTTTCAAACGTATCCCCCTGCTGGGCGACGATGCCGGTGATCGTCGGCTTGAACGTACTCAGCACGTCGTCGTCAAGCGCGGTAAACACAAGCTTGATCTCTTCACACAGCGCCGCATACTTTTCATCGACGATCGCGGAGAGGCGGTTCATCTCCTCAGTGGCTACAAAGCCGGAGAGATCCACCGTTTCCTCGACCATTTCCAGATCCATATCGTCGCCGCCTTCATCCACAGCGGCAGGGCCGGCGGCGGCCGCCTCTTCAGCAGCTGCCTCGGCAGCCTCTTCGGCATGCTCTTCAATGTAGATCGCCTGCGCGGCGGCTTCCTCTTTATAGTAAGCGCGCTGCGCCTCGGCCAGCTCATTGAGCGCATTGCCAAGTGGCGTCGTGTCGATGGAAGAAAGATCCACCGCGCCGATGCCCATCTCCTCCGCCTTGATTGCCGCCTCTTCAGCAGCCTTCGCGGAGGCCTCGCGGATCTCGCTCATGCCGCCGCCCGCATCACGGACGGCCTGCGTTGCGGCCTTCTTCTCGGCTTCGATGTAGGCGTCTACCGCGCCGGTGCCCGCCGTGTTCAGGATCGCCTGCAGGCGCATATCCTCCAGCAGCTTCAGGCCGCTTTCCGTCGAGCGCGCGGACAGGCCGTACACGCCCACCACGATCAGCGCCGCTGCCAGCACCACGATCAGCGCGCTGGCAATCACCTGCTGCTTGGTCGCTCTGAGCTTACGCATGGCCTTCGCCTCCTTCCGTTCCCGGCTTGATGCCCGACATGGCCAGACCAAAGTCCGCGTCGGAAGCATCCACCGGCAGCACATCCACCACTTCACCCTCTGCCACGATGGCGATGCGGTCGCAGATCGAGCGCAGCTCCATCAGTTCGGAGGAGACCATCACGACAGTCATGCCCATCTCACGGTTGAGCTTGACCAGCGTCTCGAGCACCAGCTTTTTGGCGCCAATGTCGATGCCGCGCGTGGGCTCGGAGACGAACAACAGCCGGGGCTTCATCGTCAGCGCGCGCGCAATGCACACCTT
Source organism: Candidatus Ventricola gallistercoris (assembly GCA_018716525.1). Lineage (GTDB taxonomy): Bacteria > Bacillota > Clostridia > Christensenellales > Aristaeellaceae > Ventricola > Ventricola gallistercoris. Next base: position 3,067 of record DVJV01000080.1, on the reverse strand, counting down.
CTGCTGGTTGCCGCCCGAGAGCGTGCCCGTGTGCTGCACCGCGCCGAAGCAGCGGATATCCAGCTCGCGGATCATCTCGTTGGCATGTTTGCGAACGGACTTGGCATCCTTGAGCCTGGCGCCCAGGATATTCTTGGTGAAATCCCCGCGGATCTGCATGGCATTGAACACGATGTTATCCTCGATGGACTCATCCAGCAGCAAGCCCACGCCACGCCGGTCCTCAGAGACCATGGCCATGCCGTTTTCAAGCGCCTTGTGCGCATGGTTGAGCGGTGAAGGTTTGCCGAAGAGCTCCACTTCACCGGTCGCTTCATATACACCCATGATGCCGTTGGGAATCCCCACCTTGCCCTGGCCCGCCAGGCCGCCGATGCCGAAGATCTCGCCCTGACGCACTTCCAGGTTCACATCGCGCACGCGCTCGCCCGGCATATCGACAGCCAGGTGGCTCACTTTCAGCGCAATGGGGGTGTCATTTGCAAACGTGCGCGGTTCGGTGGAAACGAACGCGGACTCGCCCTTGCGTCCGATCATCATCTCCGCCAGACGGGTGACGTTTGTCTCGCTGGTGCGCGTCTGCGCCACCAGCTGGCCGTCGCGCAAAATGGTCACGCCATCCGCCGCGGAGATGACCTCATCCAGGCGGTGCGTGATGAATATGATGGCGATGCCTCTGGAAGCGATGTCCTTCATCACCTTGAGGAGCTGCGCCGCTTCGCTCTCAGTGAGCACCGCGGTCGGCTCGTCAAACACCAGAATCTTGACACCGGTTTTATCGATCTCACGTGCAATTTCCACAAACTGCATGTATCCAACCGGCAGGCCTGCAACCAGCGTGTATTCGTCGATGGTCATGCCCACGCTGTCAAGCGCCTTGCGGGCATCTTTGGACATGGCTTCCATGTCCAGCGTCTCCAGGTTCTTGCCGAAGACGCGCGAAAGCAGGCTCGGCCGGGTGATTTCGCGGTTGAGCTTGATGTTTTCCGTAATGTTGAATCCCGGCAGGAGCATGAACTCCTGGTGCACCATGCCGATGCCCTTGAGCATCGCATCGTGCGGCGATGCGATCGTGGTCTTCTGTCCGTCGAGCACGATCTCCCCATCGAATCCACCGGTCGCGTGAATGACGGGCATTCCAAAGAGCACATTCATCAGCGTGCTCTTGCCGGCGCCGTTTTCGCCCAGCAGCGCATGGATCTCGCCGGGCCGGACTTTGAGGGAAACGCCGGACAAAACCGTATTCTCGCCGTAGCGTTTGGTGATGTCCTTCATCTCCAGAACGTATTCCGCGGCCAAATTCATTCCTCCCTTATCGACGGAAAAGCGACCCGCCTCAACCTAGTAGAAGCGGGTCGGCCATTACCGGTTTTTCAAAGCGTATCGGATCACTCCAGGTAGTCGTTGAAGTCCACCGGCGTGAGCAGGATGGTGTAGTAGTTATCCAGCGTGGTGCCATCCGCATTGGTGTAGTTGTTGACGATCGCGCCCGGGCACTTCGCCTCAAGCAGCTCGGCGATCTTCGCGCCATCGTTGCGCTCGGTGATCTCGCCGTCGATGTAAGCCTTCGCATACTGCGCGCCCACGTCGATGATCGTCATGTTGACCGGGGACGGCCAAGTGGAGTAACGGCCAGTAGCATCATACTCTTCGAGCTTGGCAGCAATCGCCTTCAGCGCCTCGGTGTCATCGCCGCCCACAGCGATCTCCAGGCCCAGGGAAGCCGGGAACGCGTGATACGGGCTCGGGCAGCACGGCTGCGGATAGTAGGCGTTGGGCTGGGTCAGGATCGCAGCCTGCAGCGGCTCCTGCATGGAGCAGTTGGTGCTGAAGAAAGCAACCTTCTTGCCGGCATACTCTTCCATCTTGGCCGGAACGTCTTCCAGGATGAACTGCTGGGCGCCAGCGGTGCCAGCGTCGCCAGTCGGGTCAGGCGCAGTGGCTTCCACGTACTCGATGCCCAGCGCCTCGCAGTTGGCGACCAGGTTCGCCTTACGGGCGGCGATGGTCTCCATGGCCAGGTGACGCGGGAAAGAGTAGTGCACGAACACTTCCACGCCCCAGTCAGCCAGCGTCTCGGCAATGGTGTCGCCCTGCTTGGCCTCGTCGGTGTACATGACGACGTCGGCAGCAGCAGAGATGACGTCCGGGTCTTCCTGCGGAACGCCCGCGATCAGAAGGATGTCATCGCGACCGATCTCGCGGATCTTGTCAAAGCCGGCCTTCGCACCCGGAACGGCCTGGCACATGATGATGGCCTTCACATCGGGATCAGAGGCGAACGCAAGCAGTTTGGAGATGGTGGTCTCCGTCTCTGCCATGAAGTTGTCCGGATAGGTGTCGGTGATGACGTGCTCCGCGCCATAGGTGGCAACGGCGCGCTCAGCCGCACGGAACTCTTCCTCGCCCTGAGAGGTGGTGCCCGTCAGGATGGCGATCTTCCAGTTGTCCTCAGCCACCACACCGGCAGCCAGCGCAAGGCACAGCACGGCGGCCAGCGCAAGACAAAGCAGCTTTTTCATGTTTTTCCCTCCATCAGTATTATTCTATTCCAGACATCCTGTCATCACAGGATGTGAAACAGCATCCGTCTTGTCATCCGTCCGGTTGCCCGCGCGGATAATAGCTGGGCCTATTATAACATTACACTAGCCAACATGCAAGCAGGAATTTCATTTCATTTATGCGTTCGGTGCATGATTACCCTTTCCCCGGGCCAGATTTGGGGCAAAAATGAAATTTGGGATGCTTCCCATGCAGAATTTGGGACAATTTGAATTGAATTCCTGTTTTTACCAGCCATTCTGCATCTTTATGCAAGCGATGTTTTTGTCAAACCCGTATACAATTTTCTGAACAGGTTGTCACCCACGCCCTGCACAGCTCTTCTCAAGGGTGCAAAACGGCGCATACCGCTTTCCCGCGGTATGCGCCGTGCAGCGTGTCGAAAAAGTCCGCCTGCGGCGTCCTTTTCCGAGTATTTGCACTGTTTCCCTCTCGGCTCTATGAGCCTCCCGGGCGGGAAACAGTGTAAGGAAACCTTGCTGCGCAAGGCTTGCGAATCCGC
>DVJV01000079.1 GCA_018716525.1 Candidatus Ventricola gallistercoris | reverse complement strand
GCGGATTCGCAAGCTTGCGCAGCAAGGTTTCCTTACACTGTTTCCCGCCCGGGAGGCTCATAGAGCCGAGAGGGAAACAGTGCAAATACTCGGAAAAGGACGCCGCAGGCGGACTTTTTCGACACGCTGAGCGGACGCCGCCCCGCATGGCAGCGTCCGCCAGGCTGTCAGGCCGCCCGCGGGCACGCATCAGATATTGAGCAAAACCAGCGCCGCCAGAATCATCACCAGCGCGATGATCTGCCTGCGGCTGAGCCGCTCCCCGAAAACGACGCGGCTGACCAGCATTACCGCGACGATGGAGCCCACGCTGTAGGTGGGGTAGGCGATCACCGCCGGCACCTGCGAAAGCGCATAGAGCAAAAAGCGGGCGGAAAAATAATTGGGAATGCCGATGAGCAGGCCAAACCCGATGTCGGCCGCTTCGACCTTCTGCTTTTTATACAGGCAGATGGCCACGCACAGCACAAAGGCCGAAACAAAGGTGAAAAGCAGATAGCCATTTTTGAGGGATGCTACGCCCAGCTCTTCGTAGACCTTGGCCATGGCATCCGTCAGGCCGCCCGCGATAAACAGCGCAATGAGGCCCACGCCGCTCTTCACGCGGCTGCTTCCCTTTTCCAGGTGGATCACCAAAATGGCCGCGCAGGCGATGAGCATGCCCGCCACCTGCAGCGCCCCGGGCACCTCGCCAAAGAAGCAGACCGCGGTCAGAATGGAGACGATCACGCCCATCTTCATGAACAGCGCGGAGAGCGTCACGCCGTTGACGCGGATATCCCACTGATAGAGCATGAAGCCAAGCAGATAGAACGCGCCGCTGACCAGGCCCAGCCCGGCGGCAAAGCCGATTCCCTCCTGCGCAAAGCCTCCCCACAGCCCGCCGGCATAAAGGCCCGCCAGCACGCTGCACATCAGATAGTTGGATGCAAGCATGCTGATGTTGTTGCGGATGTGCTTTTCGCTCAGGCGCATCACCACGGCGACCGCCATGCTGGATACGATCGCCAATGTCAGATAGATCATGTTACACGCTCCGGTCGTTCACATGCGTAGTTTGCAGAGGATCAAGCCGGGTCTTTGAAGAAGCAATGCAATGCGCAGCCAACCTTGCCCGGCTGGCTGCGCCCAAATATCCGGCTTTACCGGGTGAATCCCGGCAGGCCCTCGATGGCATACACGCGCACCGGGCAGGAATCCAGGCCCACGATCGGCAGCGGCGCATAGCTGATGAAGAATGTATCCGTCGTCAGCTGGTCGAGGTTCTCCAGCACCTCCAGGAAGGTGACGTTCTTGGCCATGAGCACGTCGTGGAACGGCTTGACGTTCTCTTCCTTGCCTTCAACGGCCACACCGTCGCCAAAGCCGATCGCCTGAACCTGATGATCGGCCAGCCACTTTGCGCAGCTCTCGCCAATCTGCAGGCGGTGATCCGTCGGGCCGCCGGTCAGGCTGGTAAACGGCGGGATGCGGTGCGGGCTGTCCAAAATGACGGTGTCGCCCGGCTGGATGCGATCGGCGAGCGCGGCTTCCAGGTCCTCCGCCATGATCTGGTGATCCCGCGGCAGATCCAGCTCCACATAGATGCCGCGGCCGATAAACTGGCTCAGCGGCAGCTCGGCCACGCTCGGCCAGTTCTCGTCGTGGTGATACGGGCACTCGCAGTGCGTGCCCAGGTGGCTGCCCAGGTCCATGTTGGTGTGGAAATCGGGCACCGCGCCGCCCGTGTTAAACCGCCACAGGTTCAGGCGGCGGGTTTCCGTGTTGGGGTCGAGCACCTTGGTCAGATCCACAATGCGCAGATTGCCCTTCTTGAAGACCTTGGGCGGCAGATCCTCCGGCTTGACACGGCGCTTGGGTTTTCCGGCTTCCCAATCGTAGAGCGTAGACATGGTTGATTCCCTCCTGTTTCAATTGAATGCAATGCGCTTTCCACGGCCTTCCATGGCGCGCGCAAGGCCATCCGTCCCGGTATGGGCCGGGGCGCACCCCGTCCTTCACGCGTTTTCACATCATTTCACTGACATGATATCATTGTTTCACCCCATTTTCAAGCCCTTCCCCCTCATATTTTTCAACAAATCTCCCGATAACCCGGCATATATTGTTCCATCACGCCGGATTCTTTGCGGATTATTCTTGAAATATGCCCAAAAACGTGCTATCATCAGAGATGAAACAAAGTGAAACACCGTTCATCGCACAAGAACCGATCCGGCGCAGCGCGCCTTCGCACCTTTCACCCAGGGAGGGCTTCACATGACCATTCGCGACATCGCCCGGGAAGCCGGCGTCTCGGCCAGCTCCGTTTCACGGGTCATCAACGGAAAACCCGGCGTCAACCCCCAATCGCGCGCCAAGGTGATGGCGCTCCTTGACCAATACGGCTATGAAAGCCCCAGGGAGCAGCGCGAGGCGCTCAGCGGCGCGGGCAGGCTCGTGGGCATACTCGTGGCCGACGTGCGCACGGTGCACCTAACGGAAGGCGCCTACCACATCAGCCAGTCCCTGAGCGAATACGGCTACACCAGCATCATTCAAAACACCGGAAACAGCGACGAAAAGCGCGCCGCCGCCATCCGCAACCTCAAACGGCAGCGCGTGTGCGCCATCGTGCTGATGGGCTCCCAGTTTGAATCGCAGGCCATAGGCGCCGTCATCGAGCAGGAGGCGCCCCACATTCCCGTGTTCATGCTCAACGGCTTTTTGAACCTGCCCAACGTGTGCGGCGTGTTGTCCGACGAAAGAAGCGGCGTGAAGGATTGCATCGCGCTGCTGGCCGGGGAAAACCGGCGCAAGATCGCCATGCTGGTGGATGCGCCGCGCCCCAGCAGCCGCCTCAAGGAGGAGGGCTTTGCCGAGGGCATGATGCAGCTGGGGCACTCCAAAGGCGATCTGTGGATTTACCGCGACGTGGATGCCTCCCTGCAGGGCGGTTATGCCGCCACGCAAAAGGCGCTCTCGGACCACCCCGATCTGGAAGGGCTGATTTGCAGCCTGGACATCATCGCCTGCGGGGCGATCCACGCGCTTGTGGACCTGCAAATCGACATCCCCGGGCAGATCGCCGTCATCGGGATCGACAACTCGCTCTATGCGGAAATCTGCCTGCCGCAGCTCACCAGCCTGGACAACATGATCCTTTATTCCGGCGTGACGCTCGCCCACAAGCTCATCGACTGCCTGGAAGGGCGAAAGCCCAACCAGCGCACCGTGCTGCTCCCCTCCATCGTCACGCGCGCAAGCACCGGGAAAAGGAAGTGACGGCATTTGCGCACGGGCAGCCCCCGTTCCAACCCGGCCGCATGTCCTGCGGAGATTCCCTTGCATCGCAAAACCCCTCCCGCTCGCAGCGCTGAGCCATGCGCGCTGCGGAAGGAGGGGTTTTTCATTCATTTCGCGTGAGGCCGTGCGGTCTGCCTGCCCCGGCTCACCCGTTAAACTGGGCGACCATCGCCTTGAGCTGCTTGGCGAGCAGCCCCACTTCGCTGTTGCACGAGAAGATTTGCATGCCCAGGTCGCGGCAATGGTGAATGAGCTTCATGTTGCCGGTGATGATGCCGGTGGGCTTGCCCTGCGCCTTTCCGGCCTTCACAACGGCCCGGTAGGCGCTCTCCATTTCGGGGGTGTCCGACGCGCCCGGTGTGCCATAGTCGATGGAAAGGTCGTTCGGGCCGACCAGCAGGCCGCTGACGCCGGGCACGCTTGCGATCTCCATCGCATTTTTAACGCCTTCATCGGTTTCAATCTGGGCAAACACCATGGTGCGCGCATTGGCTTTTTTCATGTACGCGCTCAGCTCGCCCGGCTGATACTCGCTGTGCGGGCGCATCGTGGACGCCCCGCGCTTCCCTTCGGGGAAATACTTGGCGTATTCCACGGCCTTTCGGATCTGCTCCGCCGTGCCCGTCATGGGCACCAGTATGGCGTCCGCCCCCAGGTCAAAGACCTTCTGGATGTGCTCGCGCGAAACGCTGGGAATGCGCACCATCGTCATCAGCCCGATTCCATTGGCCACCGCGCACAGCGCCGCCACCTGCGCATGGCTGAAATAGCCGTGCTCGCAATCAATGATGACGTAGTCAAGGCCGCACACCTTGTAGATGCGCAGCAGGTTGGGCGCGGCAACCTCCGACAAAAACGCGCCCAAACGGGTTTCACCCTCTGCAAGATTCAAAAACGGATGCATATCAACACTCCTTGTTTTGTTCCGCGATGTGCCGTGCCAGCTTCAGCATTCCATCGTGCACCTCGTCATTGGAGGAGGAGAGCACACCCGAAAGCCCCACGGCGCGCTCCAGCGCCAGGCGGATCAGCGCATTGTTGCGCACCGCGCCGCCGCAAAACACCATGCGGGCTGCCTTCTGCCCGACGGCATCCTCCATCATGTGGATGTAGTGGGCATACACGCGCCCGATGTCCGCATACGCCGCGCCAAACAGGTTTTCCAGCGTCAGGTTCGCCCTGTCGATGTGCCTGATCGCGCCATCGGCCAGCTTTTCGGGGGTCTCATAGGTGCTGATGTCAACGCTCAGGCCGTGCGTGTCTTCCTGGGTTCCGCAATCGGAGAGCTTTTGCCAGATCTGGGCGTTTGACAGCTGGCAGCCGTAAATGCGGTCGCCGATCTCCCGGATCAGCTCAACCAGCACATCCATATTGCGGCCGCTTGGCATTCTGGAAATCGTGTGGCAATACAGGCCGCCAAAGTAGGGGCGGATCTCGTAGTAGCGCGGGTCTCCCCGGCCGATGGATGCGGTCTTGTGCACCATGCAAACCTGGCCGGCCGTGGCCATGTTTACGGCCACATCCCCCTCCTTGGCGCCGCCGCCCAGGATGCAGGTCTGCACGTCCCCCGTGTCGGGATACACGGCGATGCGCCGCCCGCCGGCTTCATAATAGCCGCAGACATGCAGCCCGGTTTCAAGCGCCGGGAACCGGATCGAAGAAAAGCCGAGCTGCTCGATCAGGGGCGCATACCAGCACCCGCGGTAGATATCCACCAGGCCGATCGGCGCGGCATTGGTGATGTGGCAGACATTGCGCCCGGTCAGCTTTTCAATCAGATACGATCCCAGCGTGTAAAGGGTCGCGCCGGGCTCCACTCTGCCCCCCTGTTCCCGGATGAGCGCATACAGGTTGCACAAGCCCAGCGCGGGCTTGAGGTATACGCCGGTGGGGCGCATCTGCTCCACGGAAATCTGCTTTTGCAGCAGGGAGAGCACCGTCTCTTCGCCCCCGTCCACGGGCTCCAGGCACCGGGCATCCTGCCAGGAGATGTAGATATCGCGCGGCGAACGCGGGCTGCGGTAGACAAAGCCATGCTGCTGCGTGGAAAAGAGTATACCGGCGATATCCCCGCGCGAAGCGATGTATTCGTCGAGAATCGTCTTGACAGGCCCATAGATCTGATCCATATCCAGCTCAAAGCGCAGCGGGCTTTCGCAGTGGCGCTTTTCCTCCACCGCCATGCGGCGGCGCTCGCGGATTTCGCCCGTAGCCGGATCGAGCAGCGAAGACTTGATATAGGTCGATCCAATATCAATGCCGATATATACCATCAAACCCCTCCTGTCAGCCCATGAGCATATTGGGCACAAACACAACAAGCTGAGGGAATGCAATCAGCACAATCAGGAACACAAACAGCAGCACAATCCACGGCCAAAGCTCCTTGCACACCGCTTCGATCTTGAGCTTTTCCAGTGCGCAGGTGGTCATCAGCACCACGCCGACAGGC
>DVJV01000078.1 GCA_018716525.1 Candidatus Ventricola gallistercoris | reverse complement strand
AACACCTGCTGCGGACGCAGGAAGCCGCCGCCCCAGACGAGCATGGCGAGTATGTAGAGGCCAAAGAAGATGCAGATGGTGATGGTCAGCAACAGCTGCGTATCGCTCATCGGCTCACGACGGCGTGTGCGGTTCGTGTTCTGCATATTCGACATTGCCGGCCCAGTCTGCGCACATCGACCAGCGCCGATACGCATCCAGCGACTTCTCCGGATCATACAGCACGATGGCGTGCTCCTCGGAATCGATTTCCACGTTGAAGTACTCGCTCAGCTGATCCTGCCCGCCCGTCTCACGCACCGGCGTCTCGATGAGTGCGCTCTCCAGATATTCTACTGCGCCCATTTCGTCCGTCGCGCTCAACGCATGCGCCTCGACGTACGCATTGCGTTCCGCTTCGCCGCCCTGTTCGCCTGCGCTCAGGCACACCTTCAGAGATGACATCAGCTCCGCGACCGACGGCTGCTCCCCGGCAAACCACACATACACGCCAAAGCGATATGTGCCTTCCTCGCCGGGCTCGATGCGCACTTCAAACCGCACGTGTTCCAGCTGCACTGCCGTGAGTTCCACCTCCGGCAGATTCTCCACCGCTTCCGGCTTCGCTGCTTCGGGATCCCTCAAAGCCCAGTCCACGTACTTGGCTACGTTTCCGCTCAGCAGTTCATCGATGCGCAGCAGAACGCCGGCTTCGCCGTTTCGCATCTCGATCCATTGAATTTGCTTTTCCTGCCATAGCCGCGCCAGCTGCAATCCAGACAACATCAGACTGTGCTGCGCATAGCTACCATTATCTTCAAGCTGCGCAATGACCAACAGCATATTCCCATCTGCCCAGTCTTTATTATTCAGCACGACCAGCAGCTCATATTCATCCAATTCGTAATCCTCATCATAGAGGATACCCAGTTCTTTCAGCCCGGCACCTGTTCCCAGATAATCATCATAGAGCACATTTCCCTGAGACTCTACGAAAGGCAAATCAAAATTCGGCTGAGGCTTGGGACTCGCCGTTGGGCTCGCCGTCGCCGTCGGGCTCGCCGTGGTTGTCGGACTTACCGTAGGTGTCGGGCTCGCCGTGGCTGTCGGGCTCGCCGTGGCCGTCGGGCTTATCGTGGGCGTTGGGTTCACCGTGGGTGTCGGATTCACTTGCTCGCGTACAAAACTCAGTGTCAATGTCTTGCCTTCGTACACGCTGCCGATAATGACCATATTCCCTGATATGCTCACGCCACTGCTGGGCTGCGCCTCCACCTGACTGAATTGGTATCCCGCATCCGGCACAGCCTCCAATGTAAAGGCGGACAGGCGATCCACGATAAACGTGCGCGTGCCCGTATAAACCGTCCCTTCCACGCGCACCGCGCCGCCCGCGCCGCACACTACCGTAATCGTGTGTTCGCGGGGCAGCGTAGTGGTCAGCTGGGTATCGCGGTTCTCCGCCGCCAGCCCCGCCACGGGCATCAGCGCGCACAGCGCCGCCAGAATCCACGCAAGATATTTTTTCAAGTGCCCCATGCCTCCCCGCAAGTTGTTTTCGACATCCGCTTATTCCGCTGAAATAGTAAAGCTCATCGTGCCGGTATAGGTGCCCGCCGCAGCCTGCTGCCACTGTTCGGCAGTGATGCCGATGGCCATCGTTTTGGCGCTGGGAAGGGAGCTGAAGTTGCCAAATGAAAGCTCATTGGACGTAACGGTGAATTCGATGGTTCCGCCGCTGCCATTCGTCATGCTGCCGTTTGCCGCCGTCTCCACTCTGATCGAATTGGCGTTGTTCGCCTCCGTCAGCTGCACCGTCAGCGTGGTCGAGGTGGCGTTAGGCGTAATCGTCAGCGTAGAGGGAATGATGAGGGTGTAGCTCGGCGCGTCCGGGCCTTTGATCGTGGTGGTCAGCGTGGTGGACGCGGTCGAGTCATCCTCGTCATAGGTGTCTTCGGCCAGCGCGGCGGCGCAGAGGATCAGGCTCAGGGTCAGCAGTACGCAAAGCAACTTTTTCATGTAAATACGCTCCTTTCAATATCCGGAAAATCCAATCGTTTCTATCCTGTCAAAGGGTTTGTCGGTTCCTCGGAGCCGCCAGCTCAGCCTGTCACGCTCAGCTTAAAGGTCAGCGTGTCGCTGTAGTCGCCCGCAGTCTTGCCGTCGGTGGACTCCGTGAGTTCCATCGTCAGCGTCGCCGCCGCGGGAATGACCTCGCCGCCCGTCCAGCTGAGCACGGCGTTGCCCGCGTTCACGGCCTGGCTGTCCTTCTCTACCTTATAGCCGATAGTGTCGCTGCCGCCCGCCAACTTGAGGCTGAAGTTATTGGCCGAGCTTTCCAGCTTCACGCTCAGGGTCTTGCCGGATTCCAGCGTGGAACCCGTGCCGATGGAAATCTGCATGGTGGCGGAAGTTTCGCCCTGGAGAATGGCGACGCTGGCGGGAATGACGACCGTGTAGCCCGTCCCCGGCTCCGGCACGGTGTAGGTCACCGTGGTAGAACCTGTTCCGCCGTCGGTGGTGATTTCGGTGTCCGCCAGCGCCACGCCCGCGCACAGCAGGCTTAGCACCAGCAACGAGCATAAAATTCTCTTCATGAATGACCGATCTCCTTTTCACTCATTCCGCGTGGGTTACCATTCGAAAGGCGGTAGCTCCTCGAATCCATCGTGTCCGGCGCCAACTCCACCCGTACTTACCGTGGCCTTAAAGGTCAGGGTATCGGTGTAAGCGCCGTAGGGAAGGCCGTCGATAGAACCGGTGACTTCCAGGTTCAGCGTCGCCGCGGCGGGGATCTCCTCGCCCTGCGTCCAGGAAAGCACTGCGCTGCCCGCGCTCAGGCTGCTTCCGCCCTGCTCGATTTGATAGGCAATGGCGCTGCCACCCTGCTTGAGCTGGAAGCTGTTGGCCGAGCTCTCCAGCGTGACCAGCAGGGTCGCGCCAACGGCCAGCGTGGAATCCGCGCCAATGGTCACGGTCATGTTGGTCGTGGTCGCGTCATCCACAAATGCCACGCTGGCGGGAATGGTGACGGTGTAATCCGTCACCGGTTCGGGAACGTCAAATGTAACGGTCGTGCTCTGTGAAAGGTTGTTGGGGTCGATGACTTTCTCCTCCGCCAGCGCGATTCCCGCGCACAGCAGGCTCAGCGCCAGCAAAAGGCAAATCGGTTTCTTCATAGGTTTCCTTCCTTTCTTTTATTCCACAATCAGCACCGTCTCCGTATCGGCGTTGTTTGTTGGAGTCTTGTCGCTCATGCGATAGGGCTGCACGTGCAAAATGACGTTGTACTCGCCCGGCTCCAGCGCGCGGGTGAGCGTCACCTGGTTGCAGTACTGCCCCGGCGGGATAAGCCCCGTGGTGAAGAGCACT
>DVJV01000077.1 GCA_018716525.1 Candidatus Ventricola gallistercoris | reverse complement strand
GGGCGAGAGGGAAACGGCGTAAATCTCGGAAAAGGACGCCGTAGGCGGACTTTTTCGACACGCTGAGACCGCCGGCAACCTGCTGCCGGCGGTCCGCTTTTGGCTGGAGCATTTCAACTGCCAGGGGCATTAACGCACGTGGTGGGTGAGGAGGGGGTCGCCCTCAAGCGTTTTGATGGTGAACACGCCGTCCTCATAGACCATGTAGCTCTTGGGATTGTTTTCCTTGGGCAGGGCGGCAGAGCCGGGGTTGATGTAGGTCATGCCGTCCTTTACCTGCACGGTGAGCACGTGCGTGTGGCCGTGGATGAGCAGATCGCCCGGCTTGTGCGGCGGCAGGTTGTCTAGGTGAAACAGGTGGCCGTGCGTGACGAACGCGGTGACACCCGAAAGATCGATCAGCGCATAGTCAGCCAGAATGGGGAAATCGAGCACCATCTGATCGACCTCTGCGTCGCAGTTTCCGCGCACGCAGAAAAGCTCGTTCTTGACGCTGTTGAGGAGCGCGGTGACGCCCTTGGGGTCATAGCGGTCGGGCAGGTCATTGCGCGGGCCGTGGTAGAGCAAGTCGCCCAGCAGCACGAGGCGGCTAGCGCCCTCTGCTTTGTAGCGCTCGAGCACTGTCTGCATGGCGCTCAGAGAGCCGTGGATGTCGGAAGCAAACATCAATTTCATCAATGGTCACACCTTTCTAAGGTAGGGCAGCCAATCGGCGGCCCGGATGGGTTACAGGTCGATTTCCAGCACGACGGGGCAGTGGTCGCTGCCCAGCACGTCGGAGTCGATGCGCGCATCGCGAATCTTGTCGCGGATGCGCTCGGAGACGAGAAAGTAGTCGATGCGCCATCCGGCGTTGTTGGCCCGCGCGTTGAACATGTAGCTCCACCAGCTGTAGCAGCCCGTTGCATCCGGGTGCAGGTAGCGGAATGTGTCCACAAAACCGCTGTCAAGCAGGCGGGTCATCGCGTCGCGCTCCTGGCGGGTGAATCCGGCGTTGTTCACGTTGGTGCGCGGGTTTTTGAGGTCGATCTCCTGGTGGGCCACGTTCATGTCTCCACAGACGATCACGGGCTTGCGCTCATCCAGCGCCTTGAGATAGAGCCGGAAATCCTCCTCCCAGCACATGCGGTACATGAGCCGCGTCAGTTCACGCTGGCTGTTGGGGGTGTAGACCGTCACGAGGAAAAAGCTCTCGTATTCCAGCGTGATGAGCCGGCCTTCGTGGTCGTGCAGGTCGTTGCCCATGCCATAGGTGACGGCAAGCGGCTGCCGCTTGGCAAAGATGGCTGTGCCGGAATACCCCTTGCGCTCGGCAGAGTTCCAAAAAGCGTGGTGGTTTGGGGTTTGCAGATCTGCCTGGCCGGGCTGCATCTTCGTCTCCTGAAGGCAGAAGAAGTCGGCGTCCTGGCGGGTGAAGTAATCGGAAAAGCCCTTGCCCAGGCAGGCGCGCAATCCGTTGACGTTCCAGGAAATCAGTTTCATGGGGAAACCTCCGCTGTTGTTGCTGTGCAGGGCGCATAAAGGCCCAGGCAATTGCCATTATACAGGATAAGACACCGGATTGAAAAGGGGAGAGCGCAAAAAAGGAGGAAACACGATGTTTGCACTGATCTATTTGCTGTATCTGTTTTTGTGTTTGCCGCTGACGGTGCGCGCAGGCGTGGGAATCAACGGAGTGCAAAGCTCGGTGCGTGCCAGCGTCAGCATGCTGATGGTTGAAGCGCATTTTGACGGCGTAATTGAGCACGGCGGCGGTGCGGCACTGCCTCATGTGATCCCCCGGTATGCACAGATGCCAAAGCAAAAAGGCAGCGTGCGCGAACGCTTGCGGATGGCCCGGGTTGCTAAGCCGTATCTGCGTGCCGCGATGGAGGCTGCCCAATGGCAACAGCTTGAAATCGATATGCGTGTGGGCCTCGAGGAGGCGTGGGAAACGGCTGTTGCGGCAGGCGCTGCACGCGCGCTGGTGTTTTCTGCGCTCAGCGGCCTTGGGTGTGTTCCGCCGTGCGATCTGCGCATCGAACCGGACTTTCGCGCGCCATGCCTGGTGCTGAATGCGCGCTGTATATTTTTCGTGCGCGCAGGCGATATTATGCTCGCGGTCATCCGAAACGCCGTGAAAAAGACGCAGAAAGAGGGATTGAAATGGAGCAGCATCCCATCGAGAGCCTGATGAGCACATCCATGGAGAACATCAGGGAAATGGTTGATGTCAACACCGTGGTGGGTGAGCCGGTGAAGACGGAGGACGGTTCAACCATCATACCAATTTCAAAGGTTTCCTTTGGTTTTGTCGCGGGTGGAGGTCAGTATGCGGGCGGCCTGCCCAATCCTACGGTGGATGATCTCCCCTTTGCGGGTGGCGCTGGCGCGGGCGTATCGGTGCATCCGATGGGTTTTTTGGTGTGCTCGCAAAATGGCGTGCGGCTGCTGAGTGCAAGCTGCGCATCGCCCATGGAGCGCATCGTGGAGATGATTCCCCAGGCACTGGAGGAATTGCGCGGCATGAGCGCAGAGGAGCAGGAAAAGCCGCATGTACCACGCGTCAGCGCGGCATATCAGGAACAGTGAAGGGCCGGAGTGATCCGCCTCAGCGTGTCGAAAAAGTCCGCCTACGGCGTCCTTTTCCGAGCTTTACGCCGTTTCCCTCTCGCCCCCCATGGGGCTCCCGGGTGGGAAACGGCGCAAG
>DVJV01000076.1 GCA_018716525.1 Candidatus Ventricola gallistercoris | reverse complement strand
CAGAAGCAGCGCGTGGCCATCGCCCGCGCGCTGGCTAACGACCCGGATGTGCTGCTGTGCGACGAGGCCACCAGCGCGCTGGACCCGCAGACCACGCAGGACATCCTGAGCCTGCTTCGCGAGCTCAACCGCACGCTGCACCTGACCATCGTGCTCATCACGCACGAGATGGCGGTGGTCAAGCAGGTGTGCACGCGCGTGGCCGTGATGGAAGCGGGCCGCGTGGTGGAAGAGGGCGGCATCTACGACGTGTTTTCAAACCCGAAGGAGGAGATTACCCGCCGTTTCATCCGCACCACGACGCACATTCAGGGCATGGAAGAGCTGCTTCGGGAGAATCCCACGGCGCTGGGGCTCGTGCCGGGGGACATCGTGGTCCGCTACGACTGCTCGGGCTCGAGCGCGTCGCAGGCGGTGGTCTCCAGGCTCTCGCGGGAGTACGGGGTGGACATCAGCATCATATTCGGCAACGTGGAGATGCTGCTGGGCACGCCGTTTGGCACGATGATCGTGGTCTTCCGCGGGGAGGAAAAGGCCGTGCGCGAGGCGCTTGAGGCGTTTTCCAAATCGGCAAGCCGGGTGGAGGTGATTCGCCGTGTATGAGTTTTTGCAGGAAGTCATGCCCAATGTGGTCAAGACGTTCCCGGAGATGATCAAGGCGCTGGGCCAGACGCTTGAGATGGTGAGCGTCAGCGCGGCGTTCAGCGCGGTGTTCGGGGTGTTCTTCGGCGTGGTGCTGGTGGTGACGGCGCCGGGCGGCATCATGGAAAACCGGCTGGTGAACTCGGCGATTGACAAGATCATCAACGTGTTCCGCTCGATCCCGTTTGTGATTCTGATCGCGCTGCTCCTGCCGCTCACGCGCATCGTGATGGGCACATCCATCGGCACCAAGGGCGCGATCTTTCCGCTGGTGATCGGCACGATTCCGTTTTTTTCCCGCCAGATCCACAGCGCGCTGTGCGAGGTGGACCACGGCGTGATCGAGGCGGCCCAGGCCATGGGCTCCGGCCCGTGGGAGATCGTGCTGCGCGTGTACCTGCGCGAGGGGCTTTGCGGCATGATCCGCGGCGCGACGATCACCATCATTAACCTGATCGCCCTGTCGGCCATGGCCGGCTGCGTGGGCGGCGGCGGACTGGGCGACTACGCCATCCGCTACGGATTCCAGCGGTTTCAGACGGATGTGACCCTCGTCACGGTGGTCGTATTGCTGATTCTGGTGACGCTGATCCAGTCGGTGGGCAACCTGCTGACATCCAGGCTGCAGCAGTGAGGGCATCGCTTCCGGGCCGCATGGCCGGGGCGCGTTCCATAGAACAAACAACCCAAATGAAAGAGAGCATGGAGGGCATGAACATGAAGAAGATTGTATCCCTGGCGCTGGCGCTTTGCCTGTGCCTCTTGTCGGTGGCGGCGCTGGCGGAGACCACGCACGTCAAGGTGGGCGTGGTCGGCGAGAACAACGAGCAGTGGGAGCAGGTGATCATTCCCACGCTGGCGCAGGAGGGCATCGAGATCGAGCTGGTCAAGTTTTCGGATTACATCATCCCCAACCAGGCGCTGGCCAACGGCGATGTGGACCTGAACGCCTTCCAGCATTATGACTTCATGGAGCAGTGGTCGGAGGATTACGGCGTGGAGCTGGTCGCCGTGTGCGACACGCTGATCGCTCCGCTGTGCATCTATTCGCAGAAGTACACGTCGCTTGACGAGCTGCAGGACGGTGACGGCGTCGCCATCATGAACGACGTGGTCAACGAGGCGCGCGCGCTGCGCATGCTCGAGGCGGCCGGGCTGATCAAGCTGGATGAAAACATCACCGAGCTGGCGACCGTCGCGGACATCGTGGAAAACCCCAAGAACCTGCAGTTCAGCGAGATGGAAGCCGCGCTGACCGCCTCGGCGATGAGCGACCCATCCATCGCCATCGCGTTCCTCAACGGCACGCACGCCAAGGACGCGGGACTGAGCAACGACCAGGCGCTCTACATGGAGCAGTATGATCCCGACAACCCCGACATGCACGGCATCATCAATGTGATTGCGGCCCGCGCCGACCGCGCGGATGACCCGGTCTTCGCCCGCATCGCGGAGGTGTATCACTCCGACGAGGTGCGCGCGCTGTTTGACACCGTCTACAAGGGCGTGTATATCCCGGCGTGGGAATAATGCCGTGACAGACGGATATTTGGAAAAGCTAAATAAAAAAGGCCCGCCGCAGAATCTGTTGATTCTGAGGCGGGCTGTTTTGCTTTATTCCTGCAAGCGGCGCCGGCATTACTTGAGCTCGCCGGACTGCTCCTGCGCCCAGTGATCCACGATCACGCTCGGCGCGTAGACAAACATCATGTGCATCTGTCCCTCGCCGGTGTTGACGAGCGCGTGCGGCTTGCCCGAGGGGATGAACACGCAGTCGCCGGGGCCGACGGCCTGCGTTTCGCCTGCGACGGTCATTTCGCCCGTGCCGCTGAGAATCGTGTAGGATTCGACCGTCTCGTGCTCGTGCTCCGGAATGCGGCCCTGCGGCTCGATGACCACGTAGCCCTGGCAGAATTTTTCACCCGGCAGGGCGCCGTTCTGCCCCAGAATGACGCGCGTGCGGCGTCCGGCGGGGAATACCGTGCCTTCGATGTCGAAGATATTGACTTTTTCCATAAACATGCCTCTTTATAGGTTTGGTATGCCGTGCGCATGGGCACGGGGGGCGGGGCGCTGTTCTTCTTATGCGCCCGTCTGCGGCGGGGTTTGCGCATTTAAATCCCGCACGGAATCGCGCTCCACCAGCTTGGCCCGGAAGTAGGTCACGGAGCCCTCTCCGAATTCCCGGGATTCGATCTGATAGAGCAGGTTGTTGAAGATCACCTTGAGCGAGTCATACGTCGCATGGCGGATGGTGGTCAGCGGCGGGGCCATGTACTTGGCGGTTGGAATGTCGTCAAAGCCCATCACCGAGACATCGTCCGGGATGCGAAGCCCGCAGTCGAGAATGCCGCGGTACACGCCCAGCGCCATGCTGTCGTTGAACATGAAGATGGCCGTCGGCGGCACATCCCGGCGCATCAGCTCCATGGTCTTTGTGTATACGTCCTCTTCGGAGAGGTTTTCCATCACATAGGGCTTGTAGGCGGTGATGCCCGCCTCCTCAAACGCGCGGATGCAGCCGGCCATGCGCTTGATGTTGTACTGGCGGTGGGTGTTGTTGGTGTACAGGGCGATGCGGCTGTGCCCTTTTTCGATCAGGTAGTGCACGGCCTGGTAGGTCGCTTCCTCGTCGTTGATGTTGATGCACGGCACGTTGATGTCAAACGTGCGGTTGATGATGACCATGGCCACCCGCTCGGCATACTCGCGCACGAATTCCACATCCTCGGTGGAGGGCACATACAAAATGCCGTCCACACACAGGCGCTGAAGGGCGTCGAAGTAGTTCTTTTCGCGCTCCACGTCGCCCTGCGCGTCGCACAGGATGATGGAATACCCGGCGAGCATCGCCAGATCCTCAAGCGTCTTGACGATCTGCGGATAGTAGGGGTTGACGATGTCGGGGATGATCAGCCCGATCAGGCGTGCGCCGCCCGTCTTGAGCATCTTGGCGGTCATATTCGGCTTGTAGTTGAGCTTTTTGACCGCCTGCAACACCTTTTTGCGGGTTTCCGGCGCCACGGGCGCGCTGCCCGTCATGGTTCTGGATACCGTGCTGAGCGATACCCCGCAGAATTCCGCGACATCTTTGATCCCTGCCATATGGTCACCTTTTTCATTAGAAATCGGGGCGGGCGAAGACGGCCTGTCCGGCCTTTGCCGGGGCGGGGTGCGCCTGCTCTGTGCCGGCAGGCGCGGTGCGCGGGTGCTCATGAAAACGCCTCGCCGCTTTGAAACTTTTGCCATGCCGTCTCAAACCACCGGTCCTGCGCCTGCAGCGGCCTCACGGGCCGCCAGGCGATCTTGCAGGTGCGCGTCTTTGCGTCGTACCAGATCTCCTGCAGGCGGGTCATGTCCGTGTCTGCGCAGATGTTGCAAAACCGCTTGTCCAGGCCTTCGTGCGGCAAACTTCCCTTTTCATTATACACTAAATAGGAACTTCTTGACACCCCTATTTGCTCGATGTAATCTCCGATCGCGCTCAAATAGGTGAACTGTGCCGTCAGCAGCTCCATCAGCCGGAACAGATCCGGCAGCCTGCGGCAGTCTGCAAGCGCATGGTGGCTTTGCAGCGCGTCATATTGCGCGCTGTTTTCGCGCAGCGCGGTTGCAACGCCCTCCCGGGAGCGGATGCACGCGCCATAGCGCGTCATGCGCGCGCGCAGGGCGTGCAGCTCGGCGGCGACATCGACAGGCGTGCCATCCGGCGTGTCCACGGCCTCGCTTGCAAAGCGCGCCACTTCCTCGATCTGCGCTTTGTGCGCCGCGAGGAAGGCTTCCTGCCCGGCCGGCTCTTCGCCATAGTGGTGCAGGATGTACTGCGCGGCCCGCAGCCCGCCGACCTGCCCGGCGTTGAGCGCCGTGCCGCCCGGCCTGTACACGCCGTGGCTGCCGTTGACCTCGCCCACCGGGAACAGGTGGCGGATCTCGCTTTCCCACCAGGCGTTGGCGGCGATGCCGCCGTTGTTGTGCTGCGCGCAGATGGAGACCTGAATCTTCTCGCGCGACAGGTCGATGCCATGGTCCAGATAGGTGCGGATGGCCTGGGGATTGATGCGCAGCAGGCGCTCATAGGGCGAGCCCTGCAGCGCGCCGCAGTTGCGCAGGTAGGCGTAAGCCTCGGCGCTCAGGGCGGAGAAATCCGCCAGGCCGCCGCGCTCAAGCGATGCGGGGTTGCGCGTGAAGTCGAGGTAGACCTTGCGCCCGCGGATGACCTCCTCCTGGTAGACGAGCAGGTCGATGTAGGAGGAGCCTTCGTTTCGGGCCTTGCGCGGATCAAACGGCCACTGATACCCCTTGAGGAACATGGCCTCCAGCATCTTTTCCTTCGAGCTGAAGGCGTCCTGCAAAAACTCGCGCTCGTCCCCGCCGGATGCATCGGTGGAGACATAGCGCGGCAGGCACTGCTGAAAGGAGCCCGACAGGTTCCACCGGAAGAGGGTGGAGGCGATGCCATACTGGGATTCCGTCAGGTTTTTGCCGGGCGCGCCCGCCTCAAAGAGCACGCCGGTGCCGCCGCTTTGCCCATGCGGGTAGACGCTTGAAAGATACATGCCCGCTTCGCCGCCCGTGGCCCAGATGACGTTGGTGGCTGAAAACAGCGTCAGCCGCTGCGATGCATCCCCGAGGGCCGCCTGGTTGAGCGCCACCACGCCCGCAGCGCGCCGCTCTGCGCCCTCGCCCGAGACGAGCAGCCTGACCACCAGGTGCTTGTCGAATATGGGAATGCCGCAGGCGATGACCTGGCGCTCGAGCGCCTCGGTCATGTAGCGGGAGGTATACGGCCCGGCGGATGTGCCCCGGCGCATGGGATCGTGATCGGTCTTGTAGCCGATGTATTCGCCGCTGGCGTTTGTGGGGAACGGCACGCCCAGCTCCACCAGGTGGTAAAACGCGCGCGCTGAGCCCGCGGCCTCCGCCAGGGCGATGTCGCCGTCGACGCACCCGCCGTCAAACAGGGTTTGCGCCATCTGCTGCACGCTGTCGGCATCCTCGCCGCTGAGCGAGAGCTTGTAGTAGGTCTGCTTGTCCGAGCCGGTGTTGCGCGATGTGCCCATGCGCAGCCCCTCGGTGACGATGGCCACGCTCTTTTGCCCCAGTTCGTACAGGCGCAGCGCCGCATTCAGCCCCGCCGCGCCGCTGCCCACGACGATCGTGTTGAATTGGTAAAAGGTCTGTTGTTGCTTCATGCTTGTCACCACGCTCACAGACGCCGGATGTGGAAGCCGCCATCCACGTCGATGAAGTTGCCCGTCGTGTAGGCAAAGTCCTCCGAGCAAAGCGCGCGCACGGCCCGGGCCACATCCTGCGGCGTTCCCCAGCGGGCGATGGGGAAGAGGCCGCCTTCAATGAGCCTGTCGTACTTTTCGGCCACGCCCGATGTCATATCCGTGCGGATGACGCCGGGGCGCACCTCATAGACGCGGATGCCCTCGCCCGCCAGCCTGTCTGCGTACAGCTTGGTCAGCATGGAGATGCCCGCTTTGGATACGCAGTACTCACCCCGGTTGACCGAAGAGACTTCCGCCGAGCAGGAGGAGATGTTCACGATCACCCCGCGCGTCTGCGATGCGCAGGGCGTTGCGATCATGTGGCGCGCCACCTCCTGGGTCATGAACATGTTGCCCTTGGTGTTGGTGCCCACCACGCGGTCAAAGCTCTCCCCGGTCATTTCCAGCAGGTCGCGCCGCTCTTTGGGCGCCACGCCCGCGTTGTTGACCAGCACGCCGATCCGCCCGTGCCGGGCGATGGCCTCGCAAACCACCCGCTTTCTGTCCTGCGAATTGGCGATGTCGCCCGCGTGCCAGCTGTAGGCGATGCCCGCCTCCTGCAGCGCCTTTGTGCTGTTGGGGTAGGCGTCCTCCTCCCGGGTGGCCATCACCGCTACGCGGTACCCGGCCTTGCCCAGCTCCAGCGCGATGGCCAGCCCGATGCCCCGGCTTGCGCCTGTCACCAGCGCCGTCTTCATGTGCGCATTCTCCTTCCTCGGTGTGTGCCGTCAGTTCATCAAAAGATTGGGCAGCAGCATGGTCAGCGCCGGGATGTACGTCACCATCAGCAGCACGATGATCATGGGGATGTACAGCGGCAGCATCGCCTTGGAGACCGTCTCGATCTTCTGCCCGGAGATCGCGCAGCCCGTAAACAGCGCCGTGCCCACGGGCGGCGTGCACAGGCCGATGCCCAGGTTGAGCATCATCATCACGCCGAACTGCACCGGGTCCATGCCAAAGCTCTTGACCACGGGCAGCAGGATGGGCGTCATGATCAGAACCAGCGGCGTCAGATCCATGAAGCAGCCGAGCACAAGCAGGATGACGTTGATCAGCAGCAGCACGATGTACTTGTTGTCGCTCACGTGCAGCAGCAGTTCGGTCGCCAGGGTGGGGATGTTCAGGTAGGTCATCATCCAGCCGAACGCGCCGGCCGCGGCGATCAGGCCGTAGATCATGGCGAGCGTGCGGATGGTGTTGCCCAGGATCACCGGAATATCGCGCAGCTTGAGCTTCTTGTAGACGAACATGCCGATGAACGTGCAGTACAGGCAGGCGATGGCCGCCGATTCGGTGGCGGTGAACAGGCCTGCGGACACGCCCGCGATGACGATGACCATGGCCAGCATGGCCAGCAGCGTATCCTTGGTGACGGAGAGGGCCTCTTTGAAGGGCACCTTTTCGCACTTCTGGTAGTTGCGCTTCTTGGAGATGATGTAGCAGCAGATCATCAGGCTGATGCCCAGCAGAATGCCGGGAATGTAGCCCGCGCAAAACAGCTTGCCCACCGACACGCCGCCGGCGACCATGGCGTAGAGCACCATGTTGTGCGAGGGCGGGATGATCAGGCCCTGGCAGGAGCTGGTGACGGTGACGGCAGTGGAAAAGTCCTTTTCATAGCCGGCGTCGGTCATCATGGGGATCTCGATGACGCCCAGGGACGACACGTCCGCGATGGCGGAACCGGAGATGCCGCCAAAGAGCATGGAGGCCAGCACGTTCACGTGCGCCAGGCCGCCGGTGAAGCGCCCCACGCAGACCTTGGCAAACTTGAGCAGCCTGCCTGAAATGCCGCCGGCGCCCATGATTTCGCCCATCAGGATGAAAAACGGAATCGCCAGCAGGGTGAAGGAGTTGAGCTGCTTGCACATCTGCTGGACCATGGTCATCACGGGAATCTCCATGTAGAGCATGGCAAAGCTCGTGGAAATGACCATGGAGAACGTGATGGGGCACTTGAGAATCAGCAGGACGATGAATGTGATGAGCAATATGGCGATGGCGATGCTGTTCATGGCGCCTGTGACTCTCCTTCCTTCTGATCGGGCTTTTCATCGCGGATGCCGAGCATCTTGAGGATGACAAAGTAAATAATGCAGACCCCCGCAACCGGGATCATGATATACATGAGGCAGGCCGGCCACTTGGTCACCGTGAGCGTGGATTGCGTGGTCGATGCGACCAGCTTGACGCCGTACACGGTGAAAAATGCGCCCACAATCAGCAGCAGCACCTGGTTGAGCCGGTCGATGACGCGCTGCAGCGCCTTGGGAAACAGCGAGTAAAACAGCTCCACCTGAATGTGCAGCCCCTTGTCCACGCCGATGCTGATGCCCAGGAAGGCCATCCAGATGGTCAGAAGCAGCGCGACCTCCTGGTTCCAGCGGATGTTGGATTTGAATACGTTGCGTGCCACGACCTGCGCGCTGACGATGGCGATCACGGCGATCAGCGCGGTCTTGGCGTACAGGTCGATGATCCTGTAGATAATGCGGTAAACCGTCAGCAGCTTGTGTTTCAGCGATGTTGACATACGCACCCCCGCCCAGTAGTCTGTTCTTTGCGTTCGTTGTGTCGGTGAGAAAAGAGGGGCCGCCCGGCGAAGACGGCGGTTTCAAAGAAGATCGCTTTGTCGGGCTGGAGATTCCCCCATGCGCGGCAGCGCGGCCCGTTTTACGGCCGGCACTGCCGCGCATCCAGACAGACAACCGCCTCTTGCGAAATCCCCCGGATTCGCGTGACAGCCCCTTTTTTCGTCGGTTGATGGTTGTGCGGCTTTGCTAGGCGCGCACGGGATTACTCCGCCTGAGCCGAAGGCGCGGCCGCCTTGATCTGATCGACCAGATCGGCGTACTTGCCGTCCGCATAGCTGTACCAGATCGGCGTGCAGGCATCGCGGAAGGCGGCCTTCTCCTCGCCGGTGGGGGTGTAGATCTCCACCTTGCCGGTGTCAAGCAGCGTCTGCTCGTTGAGCTGCTCGGCCTCGGCCCACAGCTCCTTCTGATACTCCCAGGACTCCAGCGCCACTTCGTCGATGATGGCCAGATCCTCTTCGCTCAGCTTCTCGCGGGTCTTCGCGCTCATGACCAGAATGTCCGCGGACATGGTGTGGTCATCCTTGATGTAGTACGGGGCGACCTCGTAGAAGGACATGTCCAGATAGTTGACGATGGAATTCTCCGCCGCGTCGCACACGCCGGTCTGCAGCGAGGAGTAGCACTCCGCATACGCGATGGCGATGGAGCTGGCGCCCAGCGCCTCGACCATGGACATCATCAGCTCGGACTCCTGCACGCGCACCAGCATGCCCTTCATGTCTTCCGGGGAGTGGATGGGCTTGCTGCTGAAGAAGCAGCGGGAACCCGCGTCGTAGTACGTCAGGCCGTACAGACCCACCTTTTCCATCTCTTCGCCGCGCAGGATGCCCATGCCGACCTCTCCGCCGTGCACCGCCCAGAAGTGCTCCAGATCCTCATAGATGAAGGGCATCATCAGCGCGTTGTACTCGTCCACGAAGTTGGTCATCGTGGAAAGGTCCGCCTTCACGATGTCCATGCCGCCGTACTGCGCCTGCTCCAGGCAGGAGACCGCGTCGCCCAGCGTGCCGTTGTTGTACACCTGAATGGTGATGCGTCCGTCCGTGCGCTCGTTCACCTGCTCGGCAAACCACTCGCAGGCCTGTGTGGTCACGTTGCCGTCCGGCTGGTTGTTGGACAGGCGCAGCGTGATGGATTCGCCCTCTGCCAGGGCGCTGCCGGTGAGCAGCAGCCCCATCAGCAGCAGGGACATCATCAGGGCAAAGCTCTTTTTCATGGTTTTTCCTCCTTATTCAGCCCTTGCCGGGCTTGATGCCGTGTAAAAGATGCGGTGCGCGATGCCCGCGGGGGGTTTATCTGGCGGTGTATCCGCCGTCCACCGGGATCATCGCCCCGGTGATGTAGTCAGACGCGGACGAGGCCAGAAACACCGCCACGCCCTCAAAATCCTGCGGCGTTCCCCAGCGGCCCATGGGAATGCGCTCATCCATCGGCCTGCGCTTTTGCGGATCTTCGTAGATCGACTGGGTCAGCTCGGTGCGAATGTAGCCCGGCGCGATGGCGTTGACGCAGATGCCGCTTGGCGCCAGCTCGTTGGACAGCGCCCGGGTCAGCGACAGGATTGCGCCCTTTGAGCAGGTGTATCCGCTCACGTCTACCCCGCCGAACGTGGAAAACAGCGATGCCGTGTTGATGATCTTGCCCTTGTAGCCGCGCGCCTTGAAGTGGTTGGCTGCCTTCTGCGAGAGCAGATAGGCCGATTTGAAATTGACCGCAAGCACTTTGTCCAGCACGGCTTCCGGGTAGGTCAGCACGCTTTCGCGGTGCTGCATGCCGGCGTTGTTAAACAGCGCGTCGATGTGCCCGTTTTCCTCCACGGCGCGGCGAAACACCGCGTCGATCTGCGCGCTGTCTGCCAGATCCACCCGGTAGGGGCGGCATACGCCTCCCGCCTCTTTAATCAGGCGGCAGGTCTTTGACAGATCTGCAATGTCCAGCGCGAGGATGGCGGCCCCCGCTTTGCACAGCCCCAGCGCAATGCCCTGTCCAATGCCCGTGGCGCACCCGGTGACCACGATGTTCATGCCCGAGAGTGAAAACGACATGCCCAAGATTCCCCCTTTCTGGCAATTGTGGAATCGTTTTCATCAAGTTTACTCAATATTATAATATGAAAACGGTTTCATCAAGAGGAAAATAGAGGACTTTATCATATTTTTGACGTCATATTTGTTTCAGTCTCCTGCCGTTGTACAAAATGAGGGTGAAAAATGAGGCTGTTTTCCATTTTTTACCAGATTTGAAAGGGCATTCCGCCCGGCCCGTCTGCCTGATGTGCGCCTGCGTTCCTTTCGGATGGCGGGCGCTGAATGCCGGCGGTCGGGCCATGCAATCGTTTCCCGTTTTCCTGCGGCGGCGCGCTTGAAAATAGCGCTCCGATGGTGTACACTTGTCATAGAATGCCCGTTGTCCTTTGACACGCATTGCCACTCCGATGAAGAAAGGCGCTGAACACCATGAACCTGCGCATTTCCCGGCATGCCCTGCGCACCGCCGCGCTGCTGACCTTGCTGCTTCCCGGTGTGCTCTTTTTGCTCACATGGGTGAAACCGATCATCGCGCTGCCCAGCGCCGCGGCGGCGCTTTTCGCTTTCTGGCTGTATGCGCGCAAGGCCCGCAGCGTGCCGCTGGGCCGGGATGCGTTCGGGGCGGAGGAGGATGCATTCACCCTGCCGCTTTTGCCGCTGCTGGCGGTCGTCGCCTGTGCGCTGCTGTGGACGTTTTTTTCCGGCATCGGCGGCTGTTTTTATCAGAATGAGGATCACTACGGCCGAAACGCCATTCTCCACGACCTGCTTGACCACAGCTGGCCCGTGTATTTTGAAGGCACGCCCTATGCGCTGACGTATTACCTCGCCTATTGGATCGTGCCCGCGCTGGTGGGCAAGGCCGCATCTGCCGTGTTTGGCTCCGGCGCGCTCTGGGCTGCGGCCAATGCGGCGCTGTTTTTGCAGACGGTGTGGTTCCTCGTGCTCACGTTTGTGCTGCTGCTCTCGCTCGTGCGCGCACGCGGGCTGTTTGCCGTGTGCCTGTCGCTGCTTGTGTTCGTGCTCTTTTCCGGCATGGATGTGCTGATGGGCTCCTTCAACAGCGAGGCGTGGAATCATCAGGTGGAGTGGTGGGCAGGCACCTACCAGTATTCCTCGCTGACGACCGATTTGTTCTGGGTGTACAACCAGGCCGTGCCCGCCTTCCTTGCCACGGTGCTGCTGCTCAGCCGCCCGTGGGATATCGGGTCCTATGCGCTCATCGGCCTTTGCGCCATGCCGTATTCCCCGATGCCCTTCATCGGCCTGATGGTCTGCTTTGTAGGCCTGGCGCTCTTTCGCCTGGCGCTCGACGTGCGCGCACAGGGCCTGCGCGGCGTGCGCATGCTGCTTGCCCGCTGCCTGACGGCGCGCAACCTGCTGGCCTGCGTCGGCCTTGCGCCGTGTTTTTGCCTGTATTTCATGGCCAACAGCGCCTCAAGCGATGCGCCCCTTCGCCTGGAAACCTATGCCTATGCCTATGGGCCGCTGCTCGCGTTTACGCGGCTTTTGCTCTTTGCGCTCGTGGAGTTCGGCGCGTTTTTCCTGGTGATGGGCAGGCGGTTTGACTGTGATCCGCTGTTTATGATCACCCAGCTGGCGCTGCTGTTCATTCCCTGGTTCAGGGTGGGGTACAGCATGGATTTTTCCATGCGCGCCTCCATCCCGGGGCTTGTGGTCATGGCGGTGTATGCGATCCGCTTTCTGCTGGAGGGGTTTTCCCTCAGCCGGGATACATGCCGCTATCCCGGCTCGGAAAGGCGTGCCGCCGCGATGCTCGCGCTGCTGCTGCTCATTGGCGCGGGCACGCCGCTGCTGGAGTTCGAGCGCGGCGTTTACAAGGTCAAGACAGCCGGGACAATCTTTCTGACCGCCGATCCCTTTGGCACCGTTTTGCATGAGGACGCCAATACCTACAACTTCATTTGCAGCGATGTGAGCCGGTCCGCCTTTTACCGCTATCTCGCGCGCTAAAGGGCGCGGCGCTCAAAATCCCCCTGGAAAGGTTTTGAAAAAGGGCGTTTATGCATGCCGTATGCAGCGCCGTATGCCGCCTCAGGCGGGGGAGCGGGGAGCCGCTCTTGCACGCCGCATCGCGCCGCTTTGGGCCCGCGTATGCGGGCATCGTGAAAGCAAGTTTATACACGGCAGGGCAGGCGTGATCGGGCCCAAAATGGCGCAATATCGACAATACTTTGTCGATATTGCGGAAAAAAGAAGGCACGGCCTGGCATGACGGGCAAAGAAGCGCACCGTATAAATAGGAACAATTTGCCCGATTTCTGGATATCATTTACAAAATATAAAATGTATTTTGTACAGAAGTTTATCGCGCGATCTTGTTCTTTTTATGTATCAAATGTTTTCGCT
>DVJV01000075.1 GCA_018716525.1 Candidatus Ventricola gallistercoris | reverse complement strand
TATATCCAAACCCATATTGGAGTCGGGTATCGCATGATGCGGGTAGAGCCGTGAGTAAAATCAACTGACATAGAAGATGAAGATGGCCCGGGGGGAGGGGATAATCAAAGCGCAAATGCGATCATGAGAATGCGTTATAAAAGGGATGCCCCTATGTGGTGAAATACATAATGAATTATTCTTTTGATAAACATGCTGCTCTTTGTGGTATCCCGCTTTGCCAACCGTGCCATCTGCGCGGTTTCAGCTTCAAAATCAAATGAAATCTCGCCTCATTTGCCGTCGTTGTTCACCTGTACAGGTAGACAGCGGCGGCGTTTTTTGCATTTAGTCTGGGATTTGCATTTCAACCGGATCATGTGAACTGCGCTTGCTTCTGTCAGCAGATGGGGAAGCGCATTCGAGCAATCAACCCAAAGAACCGCAGCGCCTCTTCAATTGCCGCCTCCTTGTCGGGTGGGCAGAGGCGCATCTTCGGGTTTTCGGCCTTGGATTTGTTGTAGCACTCGCGGGAAAGGATGCCGTGCTTGCGCTTGACCTGCGCGATGTACACCATGGAACCGTCAGGGCAAGCCTTGCTCTCGCCGTAGGTGCGGCCTTCCGGCTTTCAGTAGGGGACATGTAAAGCTCGTTTATACCGATATGGAGGCCGATGGGTCAGACACGGAAGATTTGGATAGGAGCATGACGGTTTCCACCGCTCCCGTCCAGCAGAACATATCCACGCATTGTACCCGCTCTACCTGGTAGCCGCCTTCGCACAGGAGCTTCGCATCCCGCGCGAGCGTGGGCGCACCGCAGGAGACATAGACTACGCGCTTGGGCTGGGCCTTCACAATGGCGTCGAGCACGGCAGGCTCACAGCCCTTGCGAGGCGGATCGACTACCACTACATCGGGGTGCAGCCCTTCGTCCACGAGGCGGGGGAGGAGCGTTTCCGTCGCGCCGACCAGGAACTGCGCGCGGTCGATGCCGTTGCGCTGCGCGTTGGCCTTCGCGTTGTCGATGGCCTCGGGAACGATCTCGATACCGATTACCCGCGCGGCATGGCGGGCTAGCAGCAGCGAGATGGTGCCCGCGCCGCAGTAGGCATCCACAACGGTTTCGTTGCCCGTGAGCTGCGCGTATTCGAGTGCAAGCTGGTACAGCCGCTCGGTCTGCGCGGGATTGACCTGGAAGAAGGAGAGTGGGGAGACGGAGAAGCGCAGGCCGCAGAGGGTGTCTTCCATCTCGGGCTTTCCCCACAGAAGGCGGATGTCGGTGCCGAGGATCACGTTGGTCTTGCGGCTGTTGATGGAAAGGCACAGGCTTTGCAGACCGGGAACGGCATCGCGCAGACAGGCGATGAGCTGCGTTTTTTGCGGAATGTCCGCACGGGTGACGACGAGCACCACCATGAGTCCGCCATCCGTCGTGGAGCGCGTCATCACGTGGCGCACGAGGCCGCGGCCGGTGACCTCGTCATAGGCGGAAGCGCCGCTTTCATGCATCCAGCGGAGCACGGCCTGCACGGCATCGTGGGAATCGGCCCGCTGAATGCGGCAGCCCTGGTCGGGCAGGGGAATGAGGTCGTGGCTGCGCGGGGCGAAGAACCCGCAGACGGGTTTGCCGTGTATGTTGGCCACGGGATAGGCGCCTTTGTTGCGGTAGGCGAATGGTTCATCCATGCCCCATACTGGCGGCACCTGTATGGATAACCCGCCCACGCGCTCAAGCAGTGCCTGCACCTGGTCGCGCTTGAAGCGAAGGGAGGTTTCATACGTCATGTGCTGGCAGGAGCAGCCGCCGCAGCGGCGGTATGCGGGGCAAAAGGGCTCGGTGCGGTCCGGGCTGGAGAAGAGCAGCTGCTCAAGCCGCCCGAAGGCAAACCGCTTTTCGGGCTTGACGATGCGCACCATCGCGCGCTCTCCGGGGAGCATGCCGGGCACGAAGACGGCCATGCCCTCATGGCGGCAGACGCCCTGGGCATCCTGGCCGAAGGCGTCGCAGGTCATTTCAAAGATGTCGTTTTTGTGAAGCATAAGTCCTCCGAAGACGGGCAGTCGCACGCGGGCGGGAAGGTTGCGGAAACAGGCACGAAAAAAGGAATATCCACAGCCGTGCTGCGGATATTCCCAGGCGTTACAGGGAATTGATCAAGTTGTACAGCGAGAGGTTGAACTCGCGCTTCTTCTGGAGCGCCTCGACGATGGGCATGTAGTACACCCGGCCATCCTTGATGCCGATGACCTGGTTGCCAATGCCGTTGCGCAGCAGATTCACGGCAAGGTTGCCCGCTTCAAACGCGAACCAGCTGTCGTAGGCGGAAGGCTGGCGGCCACGCTGGGTGTATCCCAGCACCGTGGGGCGCGCTTCGGCCTTGCACTTGTGCTTGAGCACCTTGGCCAGGTAGCTGGTGGAGATGGTGCTGTCGTCGTGGACGCGTTCGTGGCACTCCATCAGGTAGTGCTGCCAGTCGTAGGGTTGCATGGAATCCCATGCGCCTTCGGCGATGACCACGGTGGCGCGCAGATTGCCCATGTCGATCTGGCGGCAGAGGCGGTTGACGACTTCCTGAATGGACCACGGCACCTCCGGCACCAGGCAGATCTCCGCGCCGGTGCCCGCGCAGACCTTGAGCGCGATGTCGCCGCAGTGGCGGCCCATGACCTCTACCACGCCGGGCCGGTCATGTGAGCGGCTGGTGGCGCGAATGGCGCGCACGTCTTCCACGCAGGAGTTGAGCGCGGTGTCGTAGCCGAGGGTCATTTCCGTGTAGGCGAGGTCGTTGTCGATCGTGCCGGGAATACCCACGCACGGCACACCCAGCTGACACAACTCCAGCGCGCCATGGTAGGAACCGTCTCCGCCGATGACCACGATGCCCTCGATGCCCATCTCGTGAATGTTGCTCACCGCATGGGCGCGCATCTCGGGGCGCAGAAAATCCAGACAACGCGCGGTGCGCAGGTAGGTGCCCGGCTGATCGGCGATGTCAAGGATGGTGTCAAGGTCCAGCTCCACCATGTCATCTTCGATGTGATTGCTCTTGCACAGCGTGCCGTTGTAGCCACGCTTGATGCCGATGAGCGACATGCCGTAGTGGCGTGCCGCTTTGGCAACGGACATGATGGCCGCGTTCATGCCGGGCGAATCTCCACCGGAGGTCAAAACACCAATTCGACGCATAACCCAGTCTCCTTCCCTGTTTCAGGACGTCGTGCCGGTTTGGCTTATGTTGTGCGCGACGCGCGAAATAAACGATTTGGCAATATTATACGCTGGAAAGGCCGGGCAAGTCAAGGTCTGTCGCACATGTGGACGCAGATTTTGCGCATTGTGCCGCCGCATGGAGAGCGGAAGGGATTTTGCCGCATGAAATGACGAAACGGGCAAAAAAACAAGTCTTTTTGAGCCTTTGGCGGAAATAGCACTTGACTTCCCTGCGGCGGGTGAAGTATACTATAATCGCTTTCGCATGGGACAACGTGCCGTATCCGGCACGACTATCTATGTCAAACTACCTTTCATGATTTAAGGAGAGTGTAAAAGAGTATGGCTTCTTCCGTCAGAACGTATCAGCCCAAGAAGCGCCAGCGCGCGAAGGTGCATGGTTTCCGTTCCCGCATGTCCACCAAGAACGGCCGCAAGGTGCTTGCCCGCCGTCGTGCCCGTGGCCGCGCGAAGCTGACCGTGTCCAACCCCGTCTGATTGTAGAAAATCAGAGCCGTCCATAGGCGGCACCCCGCATATGCATCCGGCATGGCGCCGGGTGCGGCGTTCGGTCCGGCCCGGCAAAGACCGGGGGCGGGCCTTTTTCTTTCATTGCCGGAGCAGCAAAACGAGCTGCTGTGCCCGGCCTGCCCCGAGAAAAGAGAGCGTTTTGCCGGGGCAAAAGCAGGAGGAGCGTAGGAACCTTGCAAAGAACGTACAGCCTCAAGAAGAATGCGCAGTTTAAGTATGTCTACCGCCGGGGAACGTCCGGCGGTTCCCATGAGTTGGTGCTGCTGTATGTGCGCTCGGGCGCGCTGAAGGTGGGCTTTTCCGTGGGGAAAAAGCTGGGCTGTGCGGTCAGGCGAAACCGTGTCAAGCGCAGGCTGAGAGCGGCCTGCGCGCCGCTTTTGCCGAGAATGAAAAAAGGGCTGTATGTCTTCATTGCCCGCCAGCCTGCCGCAGAGGCGGATTTTGACAGGCTTTGCCGCACCGTGTACAACCTGCTGCGCAAGCAGAATCTGCTGCTGCCCGAACCGCCGGAGCACACGGCAACGAGGAAAGCGGGCGGTTTAACGTGATCAAGCGCCTGCTGCTGTCTCTCATCCGGTTTTACCGCCGCTACATCAGTCCCATGCATACGCCCTGCTGCCGTTTTACGCCCACGTGCTCTACATATGCCATGCAGGCGATCGAAAAATACGGCGCGCTCAAGGGCGGCTATCTTGCCTTGCGGCGCGTGCTGCGCTGCCATCCGTTCTACAAAGGGGATTTGAACGACCCTGTGCCATGATGCCGCGCTGCTTTTTGCGGCAGAAACCCTGTGCTTTGAAATCCATCTGCGCGGCAGACGGGCTGCCCGCCGCCGCCTGTGAAATCTCTTGATGCAAGGAGGACGTTCCGTCCATGAGTTTTCTCAATTCGCTGCTGCTGACGCTGATCAAGGCGCTGCACACGATCATCAACAATTACGCGCTGACGATCATCGTATTCACCCTGCTCATCAAGCTGCTGCTCATGCCGCTTAACCTCAAGAGCCGGCGTTCCACCATGCGCATGACCAGCGTTCAGCCCAAGATGCAGGCGCTTCAGGAAAAGTACAAGGACGACCAGGAGAAGCTCAACCAGAAGATCCAGGAGCTTTACCGCAAGGAAGGCGTCAGCCCGTTGGGCGGCTGCCTGCCGATGATCCTGTCCATGTTCATCCTCTTTGCCATGTTCTACGCGCTGCGCACGTTTGCCAACGAGCAGCTCGTCACGCAGTTCATCACGTTCTACCATCATCCCGAAATCGATCCGCACACGCTCGTCGAGCCGTTCCTGTGGATCAAAAACCTGTGGATGCCTGATACCCCGTTCTCCACGTATCTGCCGGACGTTGCCTCCCTCCAGCTGGTGGATTACCAGGTTTGGAATGAGGTCAGCGCCAAGCTGGCCGCCGCAGGCACCATCCCGCAGGCGCTGTCCTTTGCCAACCGCGACGCCATGATGACGTTTATCAATGATGTCGTCACGCCGTTTGTCGCGTCGGATGTGTATGCGCCGTATGTTGCGCCGATCACGGGCCTGGGCAACCTGAGCATTCTGGGCCTGTTCCAGTTCTCGATCTATCAGGAGGGCAACGGCTGGTTCCTGCTTCCGATTCTCTCGGTCATCACGCAGGTCTTTATGCAGAAGCTCACCATGAAAAACACGCAGCTCCTCGAGTCTCAGGCAGGAAGCCAGAAGATGATGATCTACATGATGACCGTCATGTCGCTATACTTCTGTGCCAGCTACAACGCCGCGTTCGCCCTGTACTGGGTGATCTCCAACGTCTATGCGATCATCGAGCAGATCGGCTTCAACAAGTATTTTGAGCTGCAGGACCGCAAGGCGGCCAAGGCTGAGGAGGTAGGCATCTTATGAGGATTCAGGAATTCACGGGCAAGACGACCCAGGAGGCGATTGACAGCGGCCTGGCCGAGCTGGGCGTGACGATTGCCGATGTGCGCGTCGATGTGCTCCAGGAGGGCGCCAAGGGATTGTTTGGCCTGTTTGGAAGCAAGCCTGCCCGGGTGCGCCTGACCGTCATGGAGGAGCAGAAGGAAGACGACCAGGGTCTTCGGGATTTGCTGGGAAGCTTCTCCCTGAATGAGCCGCAGAAGAAGAAGCCGGCGCAAAAGCCCGCAAGGCAGGAGAAGCCGGAGCGCAAGCCGCAGGAAGCGGCAAAGCCCAAGGCCCAGGCGCCGAAGGCGGAAAGCGCAAAGCCGGAAATGGAGAAGAATGCGGCGCCGGTCGCCGCAGCTGCGCCCAAGCAGACGGCTGCACAGGAAGTGGCAGCCGAGCAGGAGGCGCCTGTGGCAAAGGGCGAAGCCGCCGCGCAGGAACTCCCCGCAGCCGGTGGAAACAGCGCGCCGCGCGCACGCCAGCCGCGCAAGCCGCGCCAGCCGAAGGAGCCAAGGGAAAAGACGCCGCGTCCGCAGCATGAGGAGGCGGAGGAGACGCGCGTGTTCGTGCCGATGGAGCCTGCCGGGCCGTTTGTGCCGACCGAGCCGCCCGTCATGCACGCGGAGGATACGCCGGCAGGGCGCGCGCAGCGTTTCCTGATGGACGTGACCGAGCGCATGAACGTCAAAGTGGATGTGTATGTGGATGACAGCAAGCCCGATAGCTTGAGCATTCACATGATCGGCGATACGCTGGGTATTCTCATCGGCCGCAGGGGAGAGACGC
>DVJV01000074.1 GCA_018716525.1 Candidatus Ventricola gallistercoris | reverse complement strand
GAAACCTTGCACAGCAAGGCTTCCGAATCCGCCGCACATGTCGCCGGATTCGGATTGCATTTGGAGGGCTACGGCCCTCCAAACCTCCCGGAAGGGTTTTTTGACAGTCTGCGCATCCGTCCATGGGACAGATGCGCCTTTCTATGCCGGACATTCAGCGCCATTTGCGCATCGCAAAACGCGAGGTCATGCGCTGCCAGCCAGGCAGATGGCTATTACGCGATAGTTCACTTTGCGATGGCGAACGTCTCAAAGATGCGGCCGCAGTAGCCAACCTCGGTCTGCACGTCGGAGGCTTCCACGCTGGCCTGGATGCCCTCACCCACCATGCCTTGCTCGCCGACCCGCACGCGCATGAATGAGCGGAAGTTGTTCTCCTCCTTCACCGGCAGGTTGCCCGAGAAGTGATACGGATCGCTCGTTGCGCGGTAATTGTTGCCGATGGAAGCCGCCTCGATGTAGTGCACGCCGTTGATCAGATAGCGCTCATAGACATGGCTGTGGCCAAAGTTAACCGCATTCACGCCATACGCCTCATAGATCGGACGCAGCACATCCCAGCAGTAATCCCCATCCGGGTATATGGCCTTGCCGGGGTTCTCCGGGTCCTCGACAGCCATAGACACCGGATAGTAGCCGTCGTCACCGCGGTTGAGCATGTGCCAATGCTGCGTCACCCACTTGAAACGGGCGTTGCTGCTGCGCAAATCCTCGGTGAGCCACTGCACCTGTGGGCTGTCCGGGGAGATGTCATCCTTGGTGATCCAGCCCGGATATTCAAACCCGTCCCACGCGTTCCAGCGGGAGACGCTCAGCGAGCAGATGTGCAAATCGCCGTAATCCACGCTGTACCAGCGCGTACCGGAAAGCGTGTAATCCTGCTGCGGATAGAGCGGACGGAACATCTGCATATAGACACGCCAAGTGTACTTGGAATCGTCCAGCGCAAAGGTCTTGTCCGAGCAAACGCGCTGATCATCAAACTCGTGGTTGCCCGGGCAGGGGAAAATCGGCATGTACTGGAGCAGGTGGGTGTTCTCGGTGTTCTGGTGCAGGCACTCAAAGAACCCGCGGTCTTCCTCACCGGGCACTTCATAACAGCCCTCGACGTTAAACCATTCGCCCGCCTTCCACGGGGTATTGCCCATGTCACCAGCGAAAACGATGAAGTCCTTATCCGCCTGGCCAAGGATCTTGATCGTCTCCTTGGTGCGCACCTTCATCTGCATGTCGGAAAGCAGCACAAACTCAAAACTTTCACCGGAGAGCGGCGCGGTTTTGAAGAAGTAGCGGTCGCCCGTCTCCTCTCCCTTGCTGCCCACAGTCGTCACGCGGTAGTAGACGACGCTTCCGGGCTTGAGATCGCTCAGCGTCGCGATGAGCTGGCCGACTTCCAGTTCCGGGTTGTTTTCGGGAATGGGATCATAGCCTTCGGGCGTGGCCGACTTGCGCAGACCCTCAAAGCGATAGCTGACCGCCTCCACCCGGCGTCCAAGTGCGGGCGTCTCGCCATACTCCACATAGCCACTGCAAATCTCCTTGGTCAGCCAGATGATGTTCATCTCCGTCGCGGGATGCAGCGTCACCATGTACGGCTCGGTGTAGTTCATTGTATCCGGGTTTTTCTGCGCAGGCGTCGGGGTAGGCACGATGGTGGCGTCAGGGGTGGTTGTGGCGTCCGTCTGTTCCGCAAGCGCAGGAATCAGGCCCATTGTACCGGCAGCAACAGCCGTGATTGCTGCGCTTTTGAGAAAGTTCCTTCTGGAAAGATTCATGACAGATTACCTCCTGTTTCATCTCTTCCTGGGGGACGGACTGAGTATAGCCCCGCCATGTAAAATGCGCTCCAGTTTTCGGGCAAAAGCCCGTAAGAAGTATCCCAAGCCGGCATTTTCCCGGGTGAAAGCGACAACAGAGAAGGCAAACCTTTAACGCAAAGCCTGCTCACGCCGCATTTGATCAAGTGCCGCTCCTCCTCCCCTGCTTCGCTCCCGCCGCGCAGCTGCAATGCGCAGCAGCTTCCCCCGTCCTGAATGGCACTGCAATCTTCCAACACAAAAAGCCATCCTCCCCACACGGGGGAAGATGGCTCGGTTTATCCATGAAGCTGCACACAGGCTGCGGGGACACCGGTACAAACACCGTTTTCCTTTTGCCGCTCACAGCAATGGCAATGCGGGGTGGTTTTCCCCAGCGCAAGCATGCGGGCGAAGTGCAAAGGCCTGTGCGTGATCAGCCCTGGTGCTCCGCACGGTAGCGCGTGAGCAGCTTTTCAATGCGGTTCCAAGGGTTGAGCAAATAGCTCAGCGACTGATCGTGGTTGAGCGTTGCGATCACAAACGCCATATACTTGGACATATCCGCCTGCGAGAACCACGGCGCCCGCAGCACTTCCGGCGGCGCATAGGTCAGGTTGGTAGCGAACACGTGGTCGATGATGCCTTCCTCATACGCCTTGTTGAAGGCATCCAGACCATTGGTAAAGAAGGCGAACGTCGCGCCTGCAAACACGCGCTTGGCATTGCGGCGCTTGAGGTTGTACGCCAGATCGAGGATAGAGTCGCCGGAAGCGATGATGTCATCCGCGACAAACACATCCTTGCCCTCGACGCTCGCGCCCAGGTACTCATGCGCAACGATCGGGTTACGGCCGTTGACCACGCGCGTATAATCACGCCGCTTGTAGAACATGCCCATTTCCACGCCCATTGCGGAGCTATAATAGATGTTTCGGTTGAGCGCGCCCTCATCCGGCGAGATGACCATCATGTGATCCTTGTCGATCTTCAGGTCGTCATAGGTATGGCACATGGCCTTGAGCATCTGGTAAGTCGGCATGATGCTCTCAAAGCCATTGAGCGGAATGGCGTTTTGCACCCGTGGATCGTGCGCATCAAACGTGATGATATTGGCCACGCCCATGTGCACCAACTCCTGGAGCATCACGGCACAGTCCATGGACTCGCGCGCCGTGCGGCGGTGCTGACGTCCTTCATAGAGCATCGGCATGATGACATTGATGCGGTACGCCTTGCCGCTCACCGCGGCGATGATGCGCTTGAGATCGGCATAGTGTTCATCCGGCGTCATGGGAATATCCCGGCCATAGAGCTTGTACGTGCACTGATAGGCGCCCACGTCGCAGATGATGAACAGATCATATCCGCGCACAGAGTCCTTGAGCATGCCCTTGCCCTCGCCCGTGCCAAACCGCGGGCAGACCGCCTCGAGCAAAAACCCGTTTTTGTCCGAGCCGTAGAAGCTGTGCAGCTTCTGATCCACCGCCGCGTTTTCCACCTGCCAGCTCGTCAGATAATCGTTGACGCGCCGGCCCATCTCCTCGCAGCCGCGCATGGCGATCACGCCAAGCGGCGCCACCGGCCGCATCGGAAACTTCTGCGAGGCTTCGGAATTGATGTTTTCGTTCATGCTGATACCCCTTCTCATGTATTTGCATCCAAAAAACGGCGTACACATCCGCAATCATTATATCACAAATTCAGCACAAATAAACGTTCTTTTCCGCCAATGTGTAAAATTCGTCCGCTTGCGACAATTTTCTTTGCACTTTGCGGCAACGTTCACGATCCCGCGCGCGTAACATCACACACGTTTTGTCCGTGTGTAGGGCGGCCTTGACCCGCTTCCCCCGGCTTGGTATAATAAACCAAACAGACGCTCAGGGAGGTTTTGATCTTGAAGCGTATCGTCCTAACCGGTGGCGGCACGGCCGGCCACGTCTCCCCCAACCAGGCGCTGATTCCGCACCTGCTGGAAGAAGGATGGGAGATCCACTACATCGGCACCCAAAACGGCATCGAACGCTCTCTCATCGAGCCGATGCACGGTGTGACCTATCACGCTGTGCAATCCGGCAAACTGCGCCGTTACTTTGATCTGCGCAACTTCACCGACCCGTTCCGGGTGATCGCTGGCGCCGTGCAATCCTTTGGCATCATCAGCAAGCTCAAGCCCAACGTCATCTTCTCCAAGGGCGGTTTTGTCAGCGTGCCCGTCGTGTTCGGCGGCGCGCTGTGCGGCGTGCCCGTCGTCATGCACGAGAGCGACATCACGCCCGGCCTGGCCAACAAGCTGTGCAAGCCGTTTGCCCGGGCCGTGTGCACCACTTTTCCCGAATGCGCAAAGCTGCTGGGCGCCAAAGGCGTGCAGACCGGCACGCCTCTGCGTGCGCAGATCTTCTCAGGCTCGCGCGAGCGGGGCCTCAAGCTGGCCGGATTCAGCGGAAGCAAACCGGTGCTGATGATGATCGGCGGTTCGCTCGGTGCGCAGTCGGTCAATGCCGTGCTGCGCGAAGCGCTTGCGGCGATCACGCCCCGGTTTGACGTGCTGCATGTCTGCGGCAAGGGGAACTTCGCCGCAGAGCTGGAGGGAATGGAGGGGTACCGCCAGTTCGAATACCTGGACGCCGATCTGCCCGACGCATTTGCCTGCGCGGATATCGTGCTTTCCCGCGCCGGGTCCAATTCGCTCTCCGAGCTGATGGCACTGCGTAAACCTGCTCTGCTGATCCCCTATCACAGTGGCCGGGGCGATCAGCTGCTCAACGCCAACTCGCTCAAGGCGCGTGGTCTGGCCCATGTGATGGTTCAAAGCGATCTGACAGCACAGTCCCTTCCTCCGGCGCTTGACGCCCTGTGGGAAGACCGCGCGCTGCTCACCCAGCGCCTGAGCGCTTTGCCGGACGCCGATGGCACGAAACTGGTGCTCGATCAGATTCACAAGTATGCCAAGCCCTGAAAGGCATATTTTTCTTGCGTCAAACCGCATACAGCAAAAACAGGCGTCGCGGGCATTTGTCCCGCGACGCCTGTTTTTACATATTCATATCGGGCACGGCTGATTCATAAAGCTTTGAAAACGTCACACCGGCACACCCAGTGCAAGCTCAGGAAATCTTGATCACCAGCGTGCCTTCCACCATCTGGCAGCACCCTGCCGCCGGGAAAACGGGCATATC
This sequence comes from Candidatus Ventricola gallistercoris, assembly GCA_018716525.1. Taxonomy (GTDB): domain Bacteria; phylum Bacillota; class Clostridia; order Christensenellales; family Aristaeellaceae; genus Ventricola; species Ventricola gallistercoris. The sequence continues at coordinate 7,829 of DVJV01000074.1, read as the reverse complement.
CAGGACAACCTGCATCTCCTCAAATTGGGAAAGCTCAAAGCTGCTGACAAAGTTGCACGGATAGCCGAGAATCTCCCACATGTACCACGTATTGTCCTGCTCGGATGCCATCGCATAGTTGCCCGACGCCGCATCCAGTGCGGCCAGGTGCTCAAAGCCCACATGCGGTACAGAGAGCGTGGAGTCCTCCAACGTGCCAACGAGGGCCACAGGCGTGGCGCCGGGCTGGTACCCCTCTACCTGCTCGGCACGGTCGAGCACGCGCGTCATGACAGAGAGTGTAGACTGGAACTCGAGGTTCTTCTTGAGATACACCTGATTGGCAAATATGATGCTTCCCACAAACAGCACGCCGAGCGCCGCCACAGTGACACGCCGCACTGCGCAAACCAGGAGTTCATTTCCCGCACAGGCATCCACGAGCATCACCAGGAACACATCCAGGAAGCAGAAAGCCAGGCTCGTCTGTCCCATGCCCTCCCGGGCAAAGACGGGCAGATTCACAAGCAACGGAAGCGCAAGTGCCATTACACACAGGAAAAGGCCCCGCAAGCGCGTCATGCGGCGAATGCACAGCGCCAATGCAACCAAGCCTGTGAGGAGCAGTAACCCGCGCAATACGATGTTCGCATGCGGGTAGGCGGTCAGCGGCTCGAACATGAGTTTGAGCGGATAAAGCCACGCCCCCAGCAGCGATCCTCCGGCAGCAGGCTGGAGCGACGCCTCCATTGCCAGCCCATAACGCGCAGCCATCACCCGGTAACCCGCCAGGTACATCGCCGCTCCGGCGACAACCGAAAGCAGAATACCAAGCGCTCGCATGCCGGTGCGCCTGTCCGCCTGCCCGTCGATCAATTCCCTGCAAAGCGTAATGACTGCAAGCGATATGCCGCACGCCGGACCGACCGGATCAAGTCCCATCGCCCCGGCCATGAGCACCGCACCCGGCAGCCATCCCCAGCGCAGCCGCGCACAGCACGCAGCGGCCAGCACGCTGAGCAGCGCCGCCAGCAAGGTGGCATCCGCCGTATGCAGCGATCCCGCAAAAAGAGCAATCACCGCGGCATTGACCGTCATTGCCCCACAGAGCGCAAAGAGCGAAAGCGGCCTTTCCAGGCGCAGCAGCCATGCCGCAACCCCGACACTCAGCGTCAGATACACTGCGCTGAGCAGTCCCACCCAAAGAGGCGCGGCAATCGCGCCGCGCAAGCGCCAGTAAAACGTCAGCAGATACTGCCCCCCGCCGATCTGCGCAGATGTGCCTTTGGAGGCATTGATCATCACCGACTGTGTGGAATACGTCAGATTGAAAAAGCAAAAGGCATGCGCGGCAAACAAAAACAGCAGCGCATACACCGCCGCCCGGACCAGCGCATCCCGGTTGACTGAACGAATGGAGATCTTCATGGGGCTCCTCCTCTTTTTGCTATTCGCCTTGTTATTTCGCTTGTATTCCGTACTTTTCCTTCAGCAAATGGCAAAATTTGCACCATCAGTTGATGCGGATGTACAGCTTATCCTCAATCATGGCGCAGCAACCCTCCTGCGGGAACACGGGCATCTGCTCCACCTCGCTGCGCCCGCTGAGCACCCTGCGCTCCTCGTGGCTGACCAGGTTGACTTTTGCCCCCAGTGTCATCTGCAAATACCAGTATGTCGAGGTCTCATACGACGCCGCATATGTATAGCGCATCCCCTGGTGCCTGGCGATTTCCTCAAACCCAGGCCGCTCCATGGAGACAGGCGAGGAAGGCAGAATGCCCACCAGCACGACCGGCGTCTCGCCGGGCACATAGCCCTCCGTCTGCTCTGCGCGGTCCAAAATACGTGTGACGACGGAAAGCGTAGAGGAAAACTCCAGATCGCGCTTAAACGACATCTGATTTGAAGAAACCGTATTGACGCCGATCACCGCCATCAGCAGCAGCGTCGTCAAGCCACAAAGCCAACGTTCGGGACGCGGCTGCAATGCGGCGTCCGTGCGGATATCCGGCGCAACAAGCGCCACGCAAAGCACATAGAAGAAGCCATATGCGTAGATCATCAGCCCGTTGACAATGCCCTGGGCGATAAACTCCACAAAATTCACGCCCAGCGGAAACACGGCCAGCAGGAACAGCGCTGTGAGCACCGCACCCGGACGCACGTGCCTGAGCCGGAGCGCCAGCAGCACAGCGGCACACGCGAGCAGCAGCAAGTTGAGCCAGGCGGGGATGACCCGCACATGCCACGGAATCACATCCGGCGACGTGGGATCAAACAGGTAGCGAAGCGGCGTCAGGTACGTCGTCTCAAGCAGCGAGGCGATCTGATCCAAGGGAACCATGCCCACGCGGCCCACGCCGTTGTAATCCTGCGAAGCCGTAAGCCCCCAAGCGCTGAGCACCACCCTGAGCACCAGGGCATAGAGCGCCAGGCCCAGCAGCAGGCTGGCACAGGCGCGCACGCCCGTCAGCCAGACAGATGCGGTACGCTCTCCCCGCAGCACCGCGCAAAGGCACGCCAAAATCAGCAGGGCTGCCGCCACCGCCAGATAGCTTTGGTATGCAGCCAGCGACAGGAAAAAGCAAACCGGGCTGACCAGCAGCCACCCCCACCGCCAACGGAAGAACGCAGCGACGCCCAGCGTGGCCAGCATAAGCGAAAGCGCGTAGACATCCGTCCAAGGCAGATATGTGGCGTTGGAGACGGCAAACGTCTCGCTTGCCGCAAGCAATCCGCAAACCAGCGCGATATCCCGCCGCCGCGTCAGGCCAAGCACCCATGTGACGGACATTGCCGCGACGATGAGAAACATCGTGGCAAACAGCCCGATGACCAGCGGCGCGGTGATCACCCCGCGAATCTGCCAGTATACGGGTTGGAGGAACCGTCCAAGCGAGATCTGGTAAGCCTCTTCGCCCGCCTGGGAGATCAGCGCGGCATCGCCCGAAAAGCCCATAGACAGATACCGGTATCCATGGGCAATCAGCGTAAAGCACGCGGTATACAGCGCACACAGGCGCATCCGGGAACCGGATTGGATGTTCTTCGCCATCTTGCTTTCCATTTAACCTCAGGTGATGCGGTCGGTTCTCTCTCAGGCCAGCCCCAGCATTTCCAGCACCGTGCGCAGGAAGAAGACCGCCAGCACCAGCAAGATGATGGGCCTTGCGATGGCCGCGCCCTTCTGCGTGAAGCAGCGGGACCCCAGGTAATTGCCCAGCACGCTGAATGCGCCCGCGCACAATCCCAGAGCCATGAGCACCTGTCCGCTGTAAAGGTAGACAGCCAGGGACGACAGATTGCTGGCCAGGTTGATCACCTTGGTGATGCCGTTGGCCTTGTGCAGCTCCATATGTGCAAAGCGGGTAAGCAGCAAAATGAGAAACGTGCCCGTGCCCGGCCCGTAGAAGCCGTCATACATGCCCAGCAAAAACGCAATAATTGAAGAGACAACCACGGTGCGCAGGAAGGACAGATCCCGCTGCTGTGCACCGGTAAACAATTCCTTCTTATTGAGCACGTAAAGCGCCGTCAGCGGCAAAATGATCAGCATGATGAACCGGAACAGCGCATCGCTGATGGCCATGGCGATGTTGGCGCCCAGCGCTGCACCTGCCAGAGAGGAAACCGCGCAGAACACGCCAAGGTGCCAGTCGATATACCCGGAAGCGGCATATTTGGCTGTGGCCACGGTGGTGCCCATGGACGAGGAGAGCTTGTTTGTGGCGATGCAGGTGTGAACCGGCAGGCCGCTGATCAAATACGCAGGCAGAGAAATCAGCCCCCCGCCTCCGGCGATGGAATCGACAAAGCCGGCGATTCCCACCAGCGGGCAGACGATCAGAAAATGCAGTGGCGTGAGCTCCATGGTCAGGCCCCTTTCCCTATGTACGATGATCGCAATGCAAAAAATCCAACTTATTGTACAAACCCCTTGCGCATTTGTCAAGAGAACGCCGCAAAGGCCCATTTCCTCCTGCTGTCTCGCTGTGAAACTGCCCGCTCACCCCGCACGGCCACACATTTCTTGCGTGCAAAAAGTGTCTTTGCGTGTGTCAGGCTTTCGTGCCTTTTCCCTTCTGGAAAATGTGCCCTTTCCTGCCAATATGCACAATATTGTACAGGAATTTCCCTGACGGCGTTGACATTGTTTTGTCGGGGGGCTATAATAGAAACGTCGAGAACTGTCTGTTTTCGCTGATCCCTGCAGCCAGGCGTTCTCACATCGGTGTCTATCCTTGATTCACATAGGGAGGTTTTACCAATGGCTAAGAAAATGACCGTTGACGGCAATACTGCTGTCAGCCATGTCGCCTATGCGTTCAGCGACGTGGCAGCGATCTACCCCATTACCCCCTCTTCCCCCATGGCGGAAGTTGCGGATGACTGGGCTGCGCATGACCGCATGAACCTGTTCGGCCAGACGGTTCGCATCGCTGAGATGCAGTCTGAAGCCGGTGCAGCCGGTGCTGTGCACGGTTCCCTGAAGGCCGGCGCCCTGACCACGACGTTCACCGCGTCCCAGGGTCTGCTGCTGATGATTCCGAATATGTACAAGATCGCCGGTGAGCTGCTGCCCTGCGTCTTCCACGTGAGCGCGCGCGCGCTGGCTTACCATGCGCTCTCCATCTTCGGCGATCATTCCGACGTCATGGCCTGCCGTCAGACCGGCTTCGCGATGCTCGCTTCCAACTCCGTTCAGGAGGCGGAGGACATGGCGCTCGTCGCGCACCTGGCCACGCTGAAGACCTCCGTGCCATTCCTGCACTTCTTCGACAGCTTCCGTACCTCTCACGAGATCCAGAAGATCGACGAGATCGCGTACGAGGACATGGCCAAGCTCATGCCTTGGGACAAGGTTGCCGAGTTCCGTGCCCGCGCCCTGAATCCGGATCATCCGCATCTGGGCGGCACCGCGCAGAACCCCGACATCTACTTCCAGGGCCGCGAGGCTGCCAACAAGTACTACGAGGCGACCCCGGCGATCGTCGAGGAAGTCATGGATCAGGTTGGCAAGCTGACCGGCCGCGCGCACAAGCCGTTTGATTACGTCGGCGCACCCGATGCCGAGTACGTGATCGTGGCGATGGGCTCCGGCTGCGACGTGGCCACCGAGGCGGTGACCAAGCTCAACCAGATGGGCGAAAAGGTCGGCCTCATCAGCGTGCACCTGTACCGTCCGTTCTGCACCAAGCGCTTCGTGGCTGCCATCCCGGCCAGCTGCAAGAAGATCGCCGTGCTCGACCGCACCAAGGAGTCCGGCTCCCTGGGCGAGCCGCTGTACCTGGATGTGTGCGCCGCTCTGGCCGAGGAAGGCCGCAAGGTCGAAATCGTCGGCGGCCGTTACGGCCTGGGCTCCAAGGAGTTCACGCCGACCCACGTCAAGGCTGTCTTTGACAACCTCAAGCTCGACGCCCCGAAGAACCACTTCACCGTGGGCATTGTCGACGACGTGACGCACACCAGCCTGCCCACCGGCGAGATCTTCAACGCCGCTCCGGAAGGCGCCATCAGCTGCAAGTTCTACGGCCTTGGCTCTGACGGCACCGTCGGCGCGAACAAGAACTCCATCAAGATCATCGGCGACCACACCGATCTGTATGCCCAGGCTTACTTCGCATACGACTCCAAGAAGTCCGGCGGCCTGACGGTGTCTCACCTGCGCTTTGGCAAGAGCCCGATCCAGTCTCCGTACCAGATCGACGCGGCCGACTTCACCGCCTGCCACAATCCGGCGTATGTGACGCAGTACGACATGCTCTCCACCCTCAAGGATGGCGGCACGTTCCTGCTCAACTGCCAGTGGTCTGACGAGGAGCTCGATGAGCACCTGCCCGCTTCCATGAAGCAGATGCTGGCCAAGAAGCACATCAAGTTCTACGCCATCGACGCCATCGATCTGGCTGCTAAGGTTGGCATGGGCAACCGCATCAACACCATCATGCAGGCTGCGTTCTTCAAGCTCGCCGCCGTCATCCCCTACGATCAGGCGGATGAGTACATGAAGGCGTATGCCAAGAAGACCTACGGCAAGAAGGGCGACGCCATCGTGCAGAAGAACTGGGATGCGATCGACATCGCTATCTCCGGCCTGCGCGAGGTGAAGGTGCCCGCCGAGTGGGCCAATGCCACCACCGGCGCTTGCGCACCCGAAATCAAGGGCGACGCGTACTACAACGAGTTCATCAAGCCGATCCTGGCTCAGGAAGGCGACAAGCTGCCCGTTTCCAAGATCGCGGCTGACGGCACCGTGCCCACCGGCACCACCAAGTACGAGAAGCGCGGCATCGCCGTGAAGGTTCCCTCTTGGGATGTGACCAAGTGCGTGCAGTGCAACCTGTGCTCGCTGGTTTGCCCGCATGCGGCCATCCGTCCGTATCTGGTGGACGAAGGCGCCGAGATTCCGGAGACCTTTGTCACCAAGAAGGCGCTGGGCAAGCAGTTTGGCGGCAAGCAGTTCCGCATTCAGGTTTCTCCGCTGGACTGCACCGGCTGCGGCAACTGCATCGACGTGTGCTTGGGCAAGTGCCTGACGCTCGAGCCGCTGGCCACCCAGATGAAGGAAGAGGCCAACTGGGAGTACGCTCAGACGCTGCCTGAGGTCGACCATGCGCTGGTCAACAAGGCCAACGTCAAGGAGAGCCAGTTCCTCAAGCCGCTGTTTGAGTTCTCCGGCGCTTGCGCTGGCTGCGGCGAGACCCCGTATGTCAAGCTGATCACCCAGCTCTTCGGCGATCGTATGCTGATTGCCAACGCGACGGGCTGCTCTTCCATCTACGGCGGCAGCGCCCCGACCGTCCCCTACACGACCAACGACAAGGGCCAGGGTCCCGCTTGGGCGAACAGCCTCTTCGAGGACAACGCCGAGTTTGGCTACGGCATGAATCTGGCCACCACGCAGCGCCGCGCGAAGCTGGCTGAGCTCGTCACCGAGCTGGCTGGCAAGGTCGAAGGCGAGGCGAAGAAGACCTGCGAGAACTGGCTGGCTGTCATGAACGACGGCGAGGCTTCCAAGGCTGCTTCTGCGAAGCTGGCTGCGCTGGTTGAGGGCTGCAAGGATTGCGGCTGTGACTGCGACGCGCTGTGCAAGGAAATCGCGTCCATGAAGGACATGATGATCAAGAAGAGCCAGTGGGTCTTCGGCGGCGACGGCTGGGCTTACGACATCGGCTACGGCGGACTGGATCACGTGCTGGCCCAGGGCGAGGATGTCAACGTGCTCGTTCTGGATACCGAGGTGTACTCCAACACCGGCGGACAGGCTTCCAAGTCCACCCCGACCGGCTCCATTGCCAAGTTCGCGGCGTCCGGCAAGAAGACCCGCAAGAAGGATCTTGGCATGATGGCCATGTCCTACGGCTATGTGTACGTTGCCACGGTCGCCATGAGCGCGAACCCGGCGCAGCTGCTCAAGGCCATCACCGAGGCTGAGGCGTATCCGGGCCCGTCCCTGATCATCGCTTACGCGCCCTGCATCAACCATGGCATCAACATGGCGCACGCTCAGATGGAAATCAAGCGCGCTGTGGCCTGTGGTTACTGGCCGCTGTACCGCTACAACCCGCAGCTCGCCGAGCAGGGCAAGAACCCGCTGACTGTGGACAGCAAGGATCCGACCGAGAGCTATCAGGACTTCATCAAGGGCGAGGTGCGTTACGCATCCCTGGCCAAGCTGTTCCCGGCGAAGGCGGAAGAGGCCTTCAAGATCAACGAGGAAGACGCAAAGCGCCGCCTCGCCACCTACAAGAAGCTGGCCAGCGACTGATTTTCAGCCATAACGGCAAACAGCTTCTGTGCGGATAATCGCATAAGGCTTGCCCACCTCTTTCCCCCTGGGAAAGGGG
>DVJV01000073.1 GCA_018716525.1 Candidatus Ventricola gallistercoris | reverse complement strand
CGGGGCGTCGCCAGCCAGATTGATCCGGAAGCGGAACCCGAGGCGTTTCACCACGCGCTGTGCAGGTTGCTGATTCAGCAAAAGCGGGACGCGGCACAAGCGGATACGCCGCTCATCCGCAACATTCAGATGTGGAAAGTCGTATGCAAGCCCGAAGATGTGACGGCCAAGGCGGAAATCAAACCCAACTCGCCCGAGGAAGTTCCCTTCAGGCCGCCCGTTCCGGACGGCATTCCCTTGGACGAAAGCCACATTCTGTGAAGCACGGCTTTCCCGGGCGGCAATCCCCCAGCGCCAATGCTGCGTTTGAAATCACGAAAAAAAGACGGGCATTCCTTATCGCATGCAAGGAATGCCCGTCTTTATCCATAAAAGGGGCGCCGGGCCCGATGGCCCCGCTTCTTTGCGCGCTGCGGCGGAACCTGCAAACGCGGCACCATTTTCCGCCCTGCGCGCGTACCGTCAGGGTTCGTCGGTATAGGCGATTGCCTCGATCTCGCAGAGCACGCCCTTGGGCAGCGCCTTCACCGCCACGCAGGAGCGCGCCGGGCTGCTGACGAAATGCTTCTCATAGACGCTGTTGAACGCCGGAAAATCGGCCATATCCGCCAGGAAACAGGTGGTCTTGATCACCTTTTCAAGCGAAGACCCGCCTGCCCGGAGCACGGCGCCCACATTCAGGCAGGACTGCTCCGCCTGCTCCTCGATGGTGGTGCCGACAACCTCCCCCGTCTGCGGGTTGACCGGAATCTGGCCGGACGAAAAGACCAGATTGCCCAGCGCCATCCCCTGCGAATAGGGGCCGATGGCGGCCGGGGCCTGATTGGTGTGGATCTTTCTCATGTGCAAACCTCCCCAACATGCTCATGCCCGCATCGGCCTCGCCGCACGGGCCATACACAATTGATTTCGCTCCGGTCTGGCCATATCCCTGCCGCCGGGCGCAAGTTCTGCCCCGTTTGCGCCACGCCCCAGCGCCTTGCCTCACCCCGTCCGGCCATTTGAAAGTTTTGGCGCCGCGCGGCATACCATGAAGGGGTGATGAACCATGCTCAAGCCTCTTGGCCAGGCCGCCGCGCTGATCCTGCTGTGTGCGCTGCTTGTTTATGCGCCGGAAATCTACACGGCTGTTTCCGGCCCGTTTTCCCTCTCCACCCCCGAGCGCGTGTTGCTGCGCGTCGTGCTCTGTACGCAGGATGACGAGACGGTCGCTTCCTTTTATTCCGATCTGACGCAGTACCAAAAACTGCATCCGGCCGTTCATCTGCGGGTGGTGCGCACCGATGCCACGCAGCTCTCCGGGCTGCAAGCGCCATTGCCGGATGTTTACCTCTTTGAGGAAGACAGCGTCTTGCCCCAGGCGCAAGGGTTTCATCCGCTCAATGCCATCCTTCAAAATGCGGCGGAGGATACAGGCGAGGATACGCGCTATGCGCTTGCATACTACCCCGGCAGTGGCAGAGCGCTTTGGTGCGCCGCATCGGCCCAATCAAAAGAACTGGAAACGGCGCTGGATTTCATTTCCTATTTTTATGAAATCCCGGAAAAGACGCCCGGCAAGTCATAACTTTTGCTTGTGTAACGCATCGTATTCGGGTACAATAAAGGCAATCAATACCGGGAGGATACCATGGACGCCCTGATTCAAGCGCTTGTTCAAGCCAATTTTCCGCCGGAACGCATCATTCCGCGCGCCAGCATGGCGCGTTACACCAGCTTCCGCGTCGGCGGCGAAGCCGACGTGCTGGTCAATATCGGCTCTGCCGAGGATATCTCCGCCGCCCTGCGCGCCGCCCGGCGCGCAGGCGTGCCGGTGACGGTCATCGGCAACGGTTCCAACCTGCTGGTGCGCGACGGCGGCATCCGCGGCCTGGTGCTGCGCATCGCCGGCGATTTTTCCGAAATCCGCCGCGAGGGAGACACCCTCCATGCCCAGGCCGGCGCATCGTTGCACGCCGTGGCGGTGTTTGCGCAGGAACAGGGGCTTTCCGGCCTGGCGGAAGTATCCGGCGTGCCCGGCACGATCGGCGGCGGAGCCATGATGAACGCGGGCGCATACGGCGCGGAGCTTTCCCAGGTGATCACAAGTGTGAGCGCCGTGGCGCTCTCCGACGGCAAGCCCCTCACATTCCGCGGCGCGCACCTTGGCTATGGCTACCGCCACAGCGCCATGATGGAGGCCGGGGTCATCATCTGCGAGGTCACCATGGCGCTCACCCCGGCAGACCCGCAGGCCATCCGCAAGCGCATGCAGGAGCTCTCCCGCATGCGGCTTGACAAGCAGCCGCTGGAATACCCCAGCGCGGGCAGCACATTCAAGCGGCCGAAGGATCACTTTGCGGCCAAGCTCATCGATGACTGTGGTCTGCGCGGGCTGCGCATCGGCGATGCCCAGGTGAGCGAAAAGCACGCCGGATTCATCATCAACCGCGGACACGCAACGGCCAGCGACATTCTCGCCCTGATGCACGAGGTGACACACCGCGTGGAGGAAGCCACCGGCATTCACCTGGAACCCGAGGTGCGCATACTGGGCGAGGACGCCCCCTCCGCTTCCTGAAAGGACGTACACCATGAAATTTCTGATCGTCACCGGCCTTTCCGGTGCGGGCAAAACCAGCGTGCTGCATCACCTGGAGGACAGCGGGTACCAGTGCATTGACAACCTGCCGCCGCTTCTGCTCGAGCAGGCATTCACCCTGTGCGAAAAACTGGAGCCGGATATGCCGGTCGCCCTGGGCGTGGATTCCAGAAGCGGGGCGCTGTTTAACGCCGAAACGATGCTTGAAGCGCTTGCCGCGGCGGGCAAGCGGTATGAAATCGTCATTCTCTTTTTGGAAGCGGACACCGAAACGCTGATCGACCGCTACAAGGAGACGCGCCGCGATCACCCGCTGATGCGCAGCCAGATGACGCTGGAAAGCGCCATCGCCAAAGAGCGCGAACTCCTCCAGCCGCTGCGCGAGCACGCCAACTACGTGCTCTCCACGGGCGGGCTGCGCACCCGCGAGCTGTGCGCCCGGGTGGACGAGCTGATCGCCTCCGGCGAAAGGCATCAGGTGCTGCGCACGGAAATCCTCTCCTTTGGCTTCAAGCGCGGCATTCCGCGGGAAAGCGATCTGGTCTTTGACGTTCGCTTTCTGCCCAACCCCTACTACATCCGCGACATTCGCGCCTATACGGGGCTGGAAGCGCCCGTGCGCGACTACGTGCTGGAAAAAGAGGAGACGCGCGAGTTCCTCGCCCACCTCTATGCGATGGTGGATTACCTGCTGCCCCTCTATCAGCGCGAAGGCAAGCGCCGCCTGATGATCGCCATCGGCTGCACGGGGGGGGCGCACCGCTCGGTCGCCATCAGCGAGGCGCTGGGCGCACACCTGCGCGCGCTGGGTCAACCCGTCAGCGTCTCTCACCGCGACATCGCGCAGGAGGAAGCCAGCTGGTCTTTCCGCCGGGACCATTCCCGGGACGCTTCCAAATAAACCGGCATAGAATTTCACATCAACGCGCATGCTATTCCCAAACCCTGAAAAGGATGGGATCGTATGCGCGTTTCTTCTTTTCCGCCTGTTTCGCCCGCAGGCGCGGTACAGCCTGTGCCCTCTTCCGCTTATCCCGCCTCCAATCCCCGCCCGGCTGCCGCGGCGCAAAGCGGGCGCGCCCAGTTTCTGCCCTTTTCTGCCCAGGCGTTTGACCTGGCGCGCTCGCGGCATGTGCCCGTGTTTCTGGTCATCGGCACGCTTGGCGAAGCGTTTGACGACCCCGCCTTGTCTGCCCAGATCCGCGAGCGCACGGTGCCCGTCCACTTGCTGCCCGGCGAAAGACCCGACATCGAGCTGCTGTGCCAGCGCGCAGGCGCCCTCTTTTCAGACGAGGGCGCGCTACCGTTGTGCGCCCTGCTGCAAAGCGATGCGCGGCCCTTTCTGGCCGCGCCTCTGCCGCCCGCCGGATTCGAGCTGGACCCCGCACGCCTGTATGCCTGGCTGTATCAGGCGGACAATCGCTTCACGCAAAGCCCCGATGCCTGTGCCCTCCAGGCCGCACAGGTCATGCAATCCCTGCGGGCCCCCGCTCTGCGCGCGCCATACAGCGTGCAGGACGCCGTGCACGACCTTTCCCGCGCGCTTTCGATCGTTGAAGACAGGAAAAACGGCGGCTTTGGGGGCATCAAGTCGCCCATGCCCAACATTCTTCGATACCTGCAGCATGAAGCCGCACGCGCCGACAGCCATGCGCGCGCGGCCCTGAGCCGCGCCCTGGACGCCATGCTCGCCTCCCCGGTCTATGATCCTCTGGACGGCTCCTTTTTCCGCGCGGCCCTGACAGACGACTGGCGCGTCTTCATCCCGGAAAAGCCGCTTGGCGTCAACGCCCTGCTTGCGCTCACGCTCCTTGACGACGGTCGGCGCAGCGAGGCCGTGCGCACGCTCGACTTTCTGAGCGGTTCCTACACCCTGGCGGGCGGCGGGCTCGCTCCATGCCTGTATGCCCCGCGCGATTATTACGCCTTCACGCCGGAGCAGGTCTGCGCGGCGCTCGGCAACGAGGACGGCCTGCGCGCCAGCCGCCTTTTGAATCTGCGGCGCCAGCACGCCGGCGACATGCCGAATGTGCTGCCCAGCCGGTTTTCCCCCATGCCGCCCGACGAGGCGCGCAGCCGCCTTCCCCTGGATGCGCCCGCGCTCACCCCTTCGCTGTCCGGCGGAATGACGCCGGCAGACACCGCCTTTCTCCGGCGCGTGATGCCCGCGCTGCTGCGCGCGCGCAACGGGCGCACCCCGCCCTCGCCCGACACGCACGTGCTCACCCAGGACTGCGCGCTTGCCGCCGCCGTGCTGGCCCACTGCGGGCACCGCCTGGGCGAGGCGCGCTATATACAGACCGCACAGCGCGCCGTGTCCTTCCTCACGGCGCTGCCCAGCGCGGCAACCGGGCAGATGGGGTTGCCGCCCTCCTGTGCGCCGGTCAGCCCGCTCCACGCACAGGCCACATGCGGCGCAAGCGCAGCCCTCGCCCTGGCCCTGCTCACGCTCGGCCAGGGCGAGGGCATGGAAGCCTATCTGGCCGGAGGCCTCCGCCTGCTCAGCGGCGCGATCCAAGCCTTTCTCGGCCCAAGCGGGCTGCCGCTGCACACCCCGCACGATCCGGCTTCCCTCCTGCCGCGCATTCCTGCCCTCTACGACGGGGAGCTGCCCTCCCCCGCCGCGCTGCTGGTGCGGTGTCTGCGCCTTTCTTCCGGGCACGGTCCGGCTCCGCAGGAGGCGGAGATTCTCCGTGCCATCTGGTCATCCTGTGCGCCCACCGTCCGGGCACAGCCGCTGGCCTGTGCTTCGCTGATCGACGCGATGGCATTTGGCTGATTGTGTTTGCCATAGCCGCTTGCATCTCCATGGGAAACGCAATACAATAGAGCCATCCCCTCACCCCGAAGGAGCGACAGCCATGCGCCTGTTCTTTGGTTTTGATCTCCCCGAAGCGGTCCGCCGGGAAACGGCAAGCCTGGCGCTCACCGCCGCGGCGCACATTCCCGGCCGCTACGCCGATCCGGAAAACCACCACATCACCCTGGCCTTTGTGGGCGAAGTGCCGCCCGAGCGGCTGCCCGACGCACAGGCTGTGCTTTGCCAGGGGCTGCGCGGCATGGCAGCGCCGCGCCTGACGCTGGGCTCATGCGGTTATTTCGGCCACGAGCAGCGCGCCATTTTGATCATTCGCGTTGACAGCGATCCCGATCTTTCCGGGCTGCACGATTCCCTGTGCGAAGCCCTCCTCAAGCGCGCCCTGCCCTGTGATCCCGGCCCCTTCAGCCCGCACATCACGCTTGCGCGGCGCGCCACGCTTACGCCAGACACCCTCTCGGCGCTCCGGGTTCCGGCACTTTCCTTCCGCCCCGCGGACGCCTGCCTCTTTTTGAGCGCGCGCGATGCCCACAATGTGCTGCGCTATACCCCCATTGCACGCATTCCCTTCGCAAAAGGCTGAGCTTCTTTGCTCATCCAGCTTTATTTCAGACGCACATGAACACGGCTCCATTTTCCGGTTCATGTGCGTCTTTTTTACGCATTGGGTCATTCTTCGGGCTCAATTGTTTCAAAATCGTGTCTCCTTCTTAAAATCAGCTTGACAAATGTTACAATCCGTAATAAAATAGTGACACACTTGACATGAAAGGAGACGCATACTTCCCATGAATACCGGTGCGTCAACAAAAAAATGGCTTATTGTGGTTTTGACCGCTCTTTGGGTGTTCGTCTTCGCAACCGCCTGCGCAAAGACCTACCGCTTTGGCGATGAGGCAGACGAGATCGAAACCATCCAGACGGCGCTCAAGCAGCTCAAGCTGTATACAGGCGACATCACGGGGCATTTCGGCGAAAAGACGGAAACCGCCGTCAAGCTCTTTCAAAAGAAGTATGCCCTCAAGGACGACGGCGTCGTGGGAGAGGACACCCTTGCCGAACTATATGAAGCCGCCGGCATCACATACACCGGCTCTTCTTCCGGCAGCACAAGCAGCACTTCGGACGGCACGCTGCTGCGCTACGGCTCCCAGAATGAATCCGTCAGAACGCTTCAGCAGAACCTGGCCAGCCTGGGGTACTATGAAGGCTCCATCACCGGCCACTTCGGCAGCCTGACGGAAGCGGCCGTCATGAATTTCCAGCGCAAGAACGGCCTCTCGGCCGATGGTATCGCGGGCGCCAAGACGCTTGAAAAGATCGACGCGGCGCTTGGCAACAGCTCCTCCTCCGGTTCTTCCGGCTCTTCCTCCGGCAGCAGCGATTCGCTGCTCAAGTACGGCGTGGAGGGCTCTGAAGCCGTGCGTCAGTTGCAGGAGAACCTCAAGTCCCTGGGCTACTACACCGGCTCCGTGACCGGCAACTTCGGCAGCCTGACCAAGGACGCCGTGTTCAGATTCCAGCGCGCAAACAACCTCTCTGCCGACGGCATTGCCGGTGAAAAAACGCTGGCCGCCATCAGCAGCAAGCTCTCGGGCAGCTCCTCTTCGGGTGGCTCGTCTTCGAGCGGATCGTCCTCCGGCAGCACCTCTTCGCTGCTTGACACGTCCGTGACGCTTCAAAAGAATTCCAACAACGACGAAGTGCTCAAGCTCCAGACCATACTGGCAGCGCTCGGCTTCTACTCCGGCAACAAGACCGGTAACTTTGGCGACCTCACCCAGCAAGCCGTCATGTCTTACCAGCGCTCCAAAGGGTTGACGGCGGACGGCATCGCGGGCAAAAAGACGCTGGCTGCCATCAACGCCGACTACACCAGCGGAAACACCTCTTCCGGCGGCGGCTCTTCTTCCAGCAACGTGAGCAGCATGGCTGCAAACGTCCTCTACTCCAATTTCTACAGCTGGAGACGCAACTACGACAACGGCGAATACTGCACCGTGTATGACTTCTCCACCGGGTACTCCTGGAAGCTGCGCATCATGACCAAGGATGCACACATGGACGCCGAGCCCGCCACCGCGGAGGACACCGCCATCATGAACAAGGCATTCGGCAATGTGCAGACCTGGACGCCCAAGGCCGTATGGGTCACCTTCTCCGACGGAAAGACATACATTGGCTCCACGCACAACGTGCCCCACTCCCCGTACCACCTGACGGACAACAACTTTGACGGCCACCTGTGCGTTCACTTCCCCATCCCGATGGAGACCGCGCAGTCGATCGGCCCGTATGCCACCAGCCATCAGGAGGCCATCAACGAGGGCTGGGAGGCCACGCAGAAACTCAAATACTGATCCTTCGCTTCCATCGGTTCACCCGATGGAAGGCACATGAATAAGTCCGGTTTCCCCGGACTCAGCGTGTCGAAAAAGTCCGCCTGCGGCGTCCTTTTCCGAGTATTTGCACTGTTTCCCTCTCGGCTCTATGAGCCTCCCGGGCGGGAAACAGTGTAAGGAAACCTTGCTGCGCAAGCTTGCGAATCCGC
>DVJV01000072.1 GCA_018716525.1 Candidatus Ventricola gallistercoris | reverse complement strand
TGGAAAGCACTATGAAGAGTCCGTCGCGGACGCGGGATATGAAAGTCTGGAAAACTACTTGTATCTGGCGCAGAACGGACAGGTTTGTTTCATCAAGCCCGCCAACTACGACCAGAAGAAGGCGAAGAAATCTGAAGGAATCGCCCACGGCCATGATCAGGCGCTGAATGAGCAGCGTCTGCGGCATGCCGCTGGAGAGGAAGTACCACACAGAGCCGGCGAGAACGGAAAAGGACATCGGCACGCCGATGAGCGCGAGCACCACGATCACGGCGATCATAATTCCCATCATAACGAATTCCTCCTCACACGGTCTTGGGATCATCCTTCTTTTCAAAGAGCAGCGCGCTCTTGAGAAGGAGCTGGACGATGGTCAGCCCAGTGCCCACGGGGAGCGACCAGTACAGATACTTAAACGGCACGCGCGTGATGGATGTGAGGAACGAGCCATTCTTGGCGATGTAGTTGAGCGCGATCGGCATGATGCGCAGGAACACGCAGCCATGATCACATTGCCCACCAGGCGCACGATCTTCTGGGCATTGACGGGCAGCTTGTGCAGCAGTGCGGTGATGTTGGTGTGGCCGTCCACACCCACGCAGTACGCACAGCCGATGTAGCTGATCCAGACAAAGGAGTAACGGGCGAATTCTTCGCTCCAGTTGAGCAGCGCATTCAGAACGTAACGCGAAATCACCTGGCAGGTCATCACCACCAGCACGGCGGCAAACCACACCACCATGACCGCGCCTTCCACCTTGCACAGCCAGTTGTTGATCTTGGCAACGGTTTTCAAACGGAATCAACTCCCCTGTGAGTTTTCATAGGAATGCAGGTTGTGAAAAAAGAGGGGCTGGCCGCACCGGCAGCCAACCCCATTCCCGGAATTACTCGGCAGTCGCAGTCGCCTCGATGATGCCGTACAGCTCGGGATCAAGCGCAGAGTAGCTGTCGATGATCGGCTGGAGCGCGGTCTTGAAGGAGTCGATGTCGATATCCTCGTACGGGATGATCTTCTCGCCTTCCTCCTCGGCAAGCGCGTAGGAGTTCTCAGCATCCAAACGGGTCTGGGCGGCCAGATCACGCTCGCACTCGGCAAACGCGTCGCGCACGATCTTCTGGTAATCCTCCGGCAGCTCAGCCAGGGAATCCTTGTTCATGACAAAGAACACGCACTGGAGTGCATGGTTCGTCTCAGAGTAGTGCTTGGCGATCTCGGTGAGCTTCCAGCTCTGGTGCGCCCACAGCGCGTGATCGGCGCCATCGACGATGCCCTGGGACAGGCTCATGTACTGATCGGCCGCAGCGGTCGGGGTCGGCGTATAGCCCATGGCGTTGCCGATCTCAATCAGAGAAGCGGAATCCGGCACGCGCAGCTTGAGGCCGGCCAGATCGGAGACGGAATACACGTCGCGCTCCTTGTTGAGGATGCCTTTGAAGGCCTGGTTGAAGGTGACAACGAACTCGAGGTTCAGCGCATCGCCGTGCTTGGTCAGCCACGCCTTGTAATCCTCGGAAGCGAGCAGGCGGTCGAAGTGATCGAAGTCGACGAACACGTACGGCGTGTCGAAGACCTTGAAGGACTCATCCCAGTCAGACCACTGGCCCGGGCCGACGCAGGTGATGTCGATGTCGCCGTTGGTGACCATGACGCCCAGGTCATGCTCGCTGCCCAGCGTGCCGGAGTAGGTGCGGGAGAAGTGGATATCCCCGCCCGTGAGCTCCTCGATCTTGTCGAGCGCCTTGTCAAAGTAGATGGTGGAGCTCTGGGTCTGCGCCAGCGGCGTGCTGTAGGTCAGCTCGTAGGTGGCAGCGCTTGCGACGGCAGCAATGTCCAGACAAAAAGTTAGAGCCAGTGCGATGCAGAGAACCTTTTTCATACGAATACCTCCTGCATTTGACTGTGTGTGCCACGACCAGTCAAATTTGTTGATTTAATTTTAATGCGCACACCCTGCCTTATCAATAGTTCACAGCGATTTTCCAGAATAAATTTTAGATCTCTTCTTTTTTGTCTGAATTTTACACTTTTTCCTTGACCGTGCGCATTTCTGTGATATACTGTTTCCGAGGTATTTCAAACAAAGAGTTTGATTTTTCCCCGAGAAAAAACGGCGTTTTGCCACTCGCAGCCACTACATCAAAGGAGGATCTCGTATGTCTGACGTCTACGCAAAGCTCAAGGAACTGGGCATCGTTCTGCCGCCTCCGCCCGCCAAAGGCGGTCTGTATACCCCCGTGATGGAATTCGGGGACCACTTTCTGTATTGCTCCGGATGCGGCCCGCAGCAAAACGGCACCAGCATCGACGGAAAGCTTGGAAAGGATCTGACGGTGGAGCAGGGCCAGCAGGCGGCCTACCGCTGCATGCTCAACCTGCTTTCCAACCTGGCCGCAAAACTCGGCGACCTCAACCGCATCAAGCGCTTCGTGAAGGTGCTCGCGTTCGTCAACAGCACCGACGACTTCGGCCAGCAGCCGCAGGTGGTCAATGGCGGCTCCCAGCTGCTGCTCGACCTGTTTGGCGAGGAGCGCGGCCTGCCGGCCCGCACCGCCATCGGCGTGAACGCGACGCCTGGCAACATCGCCGTTGAAATCGAAGTGCTCGTGGAATACGAGTAAGCTGTGGAGAGATCATCATGAGTCCGATCATGCTTGAAGTGCAGCACACCCCGCAGACCATTTCTTCCCTTTCTTATGTGCAGTATTCCGCGACGCACGGCCTCAAAAAGTGCGTGCAGGTGATCACTGCCGTGGTCTGTCTGCTTTTGGGCACGCGCCTGGTGGGCAGCATAGAGCCGCCCTTCAACTACCTGTTTTCTGCGTACGGGTGCTTTGCCATCCTGTTTTTGAATCTGCCCGCCAAGTGGCGGTCGGAAAAGATCATCCGGCAGATTCAGGCATCCAAGCGGGGATTTCCCCGCTCCGTCTTCCGGTTTGGCGAGGACGGTTTTCACGTGAAGACAAAAGGCGTCAAGGGGAAGGGCGATTTCTCGCCTACGGCGACTGCCACCGGCTTCTGGAGCACCACAGCGGTCTGTACTACTTCATCAACCGGGAAGCCGCATTCGTATTCCCGCCCGAAAGCCTGAAAGAGGTAACGCCCGATGCCTTCAAGGCGTTCTTGCAGGAGCACACGTACCTGCAATTCATCCAGTTCCAGCGCGGATGGAACGCCACGCTGCGCTCCATCCTGCGCACCCGCAAAAACACGCGCTGAGGGCAACGCGCGCAGCGCTTCACTTCCCGGCCGCGACCGGATGATTGCCTCTTAACACACAAACCCCCGGTGGAAATGCAATTTCCACTGGGGGTCAGCGTGTCGAAAAAGTCCGCCTGCGGCGTCCTTTTCCGAGTATTTGCACTGTTTCCCTCTCGGCTCTATGAGCCTCCCGGGCGGGAAACAGTGTAAGGAAACCTTGCTGCGCAAGGCTTCCGAATCCGC
>DVJV01000071.1 GCA_018716525.1 Candidatus Ventricola gallistercoris | reverse complement strand
GGCGGATTCGGAAGCCTTGCGCAGCAAGGTTTCCTTACACTGTTTCCCGCCCGGGAGGCTCATAGAGCCGAGAGGGAAACAGTGCAAATACTCGGAAAAGGACGCCGCAGGCGGACTTTTTCGACACGCTGCCGCCTTCAGTTTGTACATGAAGGCGATTTTTTTCAGCATGGACGGGAAAATGATGGATAAGGCGCGTCGGCCCCAAAGAAAAGCAGGAGGATGTCATGGCAGAATCCCTATCGCTCGATGCACGCCTTCAGGCGGCGGCGACGCTCGCGCTTGAGGCAATGCGCGGCAGGCAGCACCCGCGCGCAGCGGATATTGGCTGCGATCACGGACAGCTGACGGCATATCTGCTGGAACAGGTGCCGGATCTGACCATGCTCTCCAGCGATGTCAGTGCGCCGTCGCTTCAAAAGGCGCGCAAGCTGCTGGCGGGCAGGGGGCTTTCCGGCCGCGCGCAACTGGCTGTGGCGGATGGACTGGCGGCGCTGGCAGACCAGGAACCCGTGCAGGCGGTGATCATTGCAGGCATGGGCGCGGGAACCATCCTTAAAATTGTTGAATCGGGCCTTGCGTGCATCGGGGATGCGGCGCTGATCGTCCAGGCAAATGTCGATTTGCCCCTGCTGCGCTGCGGGCTTTCGCGCATGGGCTTTGCAATCGAGCGTGAAATCTACTGCGAGGCTGCAGGCAGGCATTATGTCACATTGCAGGCGCGCCGCAGTGAGCCGGTTGCATTGGATGAGCGCAGTGCGCTGCTGGGCGCTGCCCGTGGCGGTGTGCAAGGAGAGGGGCAGAGGCAGTATTTCCTCTGGCAGCGTGGTGTGCGGATGCGGGAGCTGCAGCAGCTTGCGCGCCATGGATCGGACAGGGGGCGCGCGCGGATGGAGCGCTGTAGTCGCGAATTGATGTGGATTTCGGAGGTGCTGGGCATGAACGCATGTACCGTGTCGGAAATGGAGCGGATTGTGGGCACCATTGCGCCCTATGAGCTGGCGGAGGAGTGGGACAATGTAGGCCTGCTCTTTGGTCGCAGCGAAGCGGAGGTCACGCGCGTTCTGGTGGCATTGGATCTGACACAGGCTGTGCTCGATGAGGCCAAGGCGCTGGGGGCACAGCTGATCGTGGCCCACCACCCGATTCTGTTTCACGCGCGCAAGCACGTGACAGACCGTGACCGGGAGGGCAGGCTGATGCTCGACATGGCCCGTGCGGATGTGGCGCTGATCGCCGCGCACACCAACCTCGACAGCGCGCCTGGCGGCGTCAACGATGTGCTGATGGAAGCGATGGGATGCACGCAGGTGTCAGGCGAAGGGGCCGTACGCGTAGGCTGGTTTGAAACGGAGATGACGCTGGGCCGCCTGTGTGAGCGTGCGCGTCAGCGGCTGCACGCGCAGGTACGCGCCTATGGCGCAGAGGATACGCCCGTGCACGTGCTGGGGTGCTGCTCCGGCGCAGGGGGATCGGAGCTTTCCCGTGCGGTTTTGATGGGTGCGGATTGCTTCATCACCGGGGAAATTCACCATCATGAGGCGCTTGATGCGCTAGATGCGGGCTGCACGGTCATCGAGGCCGGGCATTTTGAAACGGAAAATCCCGTGTGCGAAGTGCTCCGCGGCGCTTTACAAAAGGCTGTGGATGCGCTACAATATAACATGACGGTTTTTTGTTCGGAGGGGCACCCCTTCGGGCGCGGATAGTGTGAGGAGGGCCATACTTTGGAACAGTACGAACTTTTGTGGCAGTACCAGCAGGTCGATATGGAGCTGGATCGATATGAGCGCGAGATGCGCGAGAACAGCAACCGCAAGGAGCTGCTCAAGCACCGCGATTTTTTGCTCGAGCAGCAGGGCGTGCTCAAGAAGATCGAAGCGGACGTGGAGATCATGAGCGACCGCATGGAAGCCCTGGCCGACGAGATCGAGCGCCTGAACGGCTCCGTGGCGGAAGCGTCTGCGCATTTTGAAGCTGAGCGTCCGGCGGACATCGAAGAGGCAAAAAAGCAGGTTGCCGCCATGCAGAAGCTGATTTCGACCATCTCCCGCTACGAGTCCGAGCTGGCCAAGATGCGCAAGGATTCCGAGGCGCGCGACCGCCAGCAGCGCGAGGTGCGCGTGCGTGCGGCCAAGGCGCGCGCAGAGTTCGACCGCATCAAGCTCATCTACGATGAGGAGTACAAGACTGCCGCGGTCAAGCTCGAAGAGCTCAAGCGCAAGGTGGCCAAGGAAGCGCAGGGGATTGATAAGGACCTGCTTGAAAAGTACAAGGCCATCAAACGGCACTCCTCGCCGCCCATCACGCGCATTCATGACGACCGCTGCGGCGGTTGCAACATGCAGTTGCCTGCCGCGGATATGAACAAAGTTCGCACGGGCGCACCGTATGTCGAGTGCGAGAACTGCGGACGCATCATCCTGGTGAAGTAAATTAACATCGTTTCAGAGCAGACACGGCTGTAAAGCGGGATATCCGGCTTTACAGCTTTTGTCTATTCAAGCAAAAAACCGCCGGCGATTGCGGCGGTACAATGTGTCGATGATGGTTGTCTGCGGTGTCTTGCTTAGGATAAAGAAAACACTGCTTCTTTTCACATAGGGTTTCCGGGTGGGAAACAGGGTAAGGTGACTTTCTGGCCAAGCCTGGAAATTCGCTGCACGTGCTGCCGGATTCGGATTGCGTTTGAATCGCGCGGTTTTCAAAACCACAAAGAAAGGCATTTGAACGGCTT
>DVJV01000070.1 GCA_018716525.1 Candidatus Ventricola gallistercoris | reverse complement strand
GGCCACGCCCTCGGTGCTGCCGTAGAGCAGAACGGGGTTGTTCAGGAAGAAGAACGGCAGAATGAAGCCGGCCACACCCAAACGCATGGCGATCAGGGAAGTGCGGGTCATGTTGCTGTCGGCGATGCCGGCGGCCACATAGGAGCTCATGGCCACGGGCGGGGTGATGTTAGAGAGGCACGCATAGATGAGGCAGAACATGTTGGCGGCCATCTCGGTGGCGCCCACGCCGCGCAGCACGGGCACCGCAACCACGTAGACGATGACGTAGGCGGCCACGCCCGGCACGCCCATGCCCAGGATGATGGACATGATCATGACCATCACGCCGCCCAGGAACAGGCGGCCGTCGCCGACGACCTGCAGAATCAGGTTGCCGAAGTTGAGGCCGAGGCTGGTCATGTTGACCGAGCCGATGATCACGCCGATGATGATGCAGCTGATGCCCACGCCGATGGCACTGCGGCTGCCCTCGACCGTCGCCTGCACGATGGTGCGCAGGCCCATGCGGGTTTCCTTGCGCAGCCAGGAGACGGGGATCGTCACGAAGATGGCCATGATGGCGGCAAACAGCGGCGTGTAGCCCGAGAACATCAGCGCCATGAGCACGATCAGCGGAATGAGCAGGTGGCCGCGCTCGCGCAGCACCTTGGCGGCGTTGGGAATGTTTTCGGGGGACAGGCCGGACAGACCCAGCCGCTTGGCCTCCAGATGAACGGAGTAGATCAGCGACAGGTAATACAGGAAGGCGGGAATGGCGGCGGCGAGCATCACGCGGGTGTAGCTCACGCTCATGAACTCTGCCATGACGAAGCCTACGGCGCCCATGATGGGCGGGGTGAACTGCCCGCCGGTGGAGGCAACGGCCTCGACAGCGGCGGCAAAGTCCTTCTTGTAACCGGTCTTTTTCATCAGCGGAATGGTGATGGTGCCGGTGGTGGCGACGTTGGCGATGGCCGAGCCGTTGATCATGCCCATCAGGGCCGAGGCGATGACCGCCACCTTGGCGGGGCCTCCGGGGGAACGGCCCACCAGCGTCAGCGCGATGTCGTTGATGAACTGGGAAAAGCCGCTGTATTTGAGAAATGCGCCGAAGAGCACGAACACGAAGATATACGTGGCCGATACACCGGCGCCCGTGCCCAGAATGCCGTTGGTATCCCATACCAGGGCCTTGATGACGCGCTTGAGCGTAAAGGCGCTGGTGCCGAATGTGCCGGGGATGAAGCGACCCCATACGGCGAAATAGGACAGGAAGATCAGCGCGATGAGCGCCAGATTGCCGCTGGCACGCCGCGCCGCTTCAAAGGCGACGAGCAGGCAGACGACGCCGACATAGACCTCGATGTCCGTGAGCCGGCCCGTGCGGGCAATGGCGTCATAGCGCAGGAACAAAATGCCGTAGCTGGCCACCGCGGCGACGATCAGCGCAATGTCCCATATGGGCATGAGTTTGCGGCGGCGGCGCTCCTTGCGGAACGTGGGGTAGAGCGTGAAGGCCAACGGCAGCAGAAACATGATGTGCGCCGTGCGCAGCTTGACCGCGCCGAGCGTGCCGAATGTGTTGGCCCAGATCTGGAAGATGGCCCAGACGATCAGCACGGCGGTGAGCACGGTTTCCATCGGCCCGGCGTACACACGCGTACGGCTGTCTGCGTCCTTTTCTTCCACGAGCTTTTGTGCTTTGTCGTCCAGCTCCTTTTGCGAGACGGCATTCTCCTGTTGTGGCATTGTGTTCCCTCCATGGAATTGGTGCGGATCATTCTCTTTCGCACCGGTCTTGGCTAACAGTTTACCATGTAATTCAACAATCTGTCAACAATGTATATGCCCGTTTTCGCGCGAAAGGCGGCTTATTTCGCGCGAAAACGGGCAGGCACTGTGTGGAAGGCCCGGTGGGCCCCAGGGAAACAGAAAAGCGCGGTGACGGCGTGCAGCCTGCCTTGCGGGCCGTCACTCTGTGCGGATCTCCTGCACCTGCCCGATGATGATGGAAATGGTGCCGTCGTCGTTGCGAACGACGGAAAAGCTGCGCTCGTCGTCGGCCAGTTCGCGCGGCAGGGTGATGGAGATGCCGGTGTCGGTTCGAACCTTGACGCGGCTGAGCTGGGCGACCACGCGCTTGTTTTCCACCGGAATGACCGGCTCAATCTGCTCTTCCTGCATTTGTTTGGAAACCTGGGCGATGATCGCCTCCCGCTCGGGGTCGGAGCGGAAGACCTCCTCGGCCACATCCTGCACGTCGATGACGCCCTTTTCCTCGATGGATTTGCTCATTGCGCGCTTGAGCACGGGGGCGATCGTCTGCGTGTCCATGTCAACCGGCGCGGCCTGCGTGATCACCTCGGAGACGGCTTTGACGGCATCCTTCGTCGAGCGCGTGGCAGCCATGGTGAAGAGCGCCTGGGCAAACAGCGCGCGGTTGCCCACGTTGGTGAGCACGTCGGCATCCCGCAAGCGGATGTCTCCGGTCGAGAGGTTGATCACAAAGCCCGCGCAGCCCTTGGCGCCCGGCTGGGGAAGCACCGTGCCATGCGGCAGGATGCGGGTGGCGAGCACGCCGGCGTCGTCCGTGTCGGCCTGGTGCACCAGCGCGCTGCGGTAGGGCAGGTAAGCCACGCACAGGAAGGGGTCGCCATCCTGTTCATACGAGAATACGGCCAGGTCGAACCCCTCGCGCGGGATTTCCAGCGTCTGGAAGGATTCATCCATGCAGCGCAGCAGCGCATCGGCCGCATCGTGGAAGGGCGCTTGCAGAAAATTGCGCAGCAGGGATTCCTGCACGCTGCCCGGCTCCACGCAAGTGGTCCGGGATGCATCGGCGCGCGAGAGCTTGTCCGCCACGGCGCTGAGGTAGGCGGCCTCTTCGTCGCCCGGCTTGCTGGCCTTGCCGGGGAAGAGCGGGGAAAGGGCGCTGCCGTCATAGATGGCCACGGCAGCGCGGGCGATGATGTTCACAGTCAGGACTCCTTTTGTATCTCCGCCCTGCGGGCGGCACAGATCACAGGCGGATGAGCGCCATATACAGCGCGGTGCCCACGCCGATGCTCAGCAGCGTGTTGCGCCGCCAGATGTGCAGCGCTGCAACGGTAGCTGCGCAGATGAGCTGAATGGCGCCGCTGGAGAGCGTGCCGAAAGGCACGCTTTTGAGGCAATAGACCACCAGCGCCGCCATGATGGCCGGGGGAAGGGAGTGGCCAAGCGATGTGACCAGGCGCGGAACGGCCCGTTTTTGGCCAAAGCATATGAAGGGCAGCGCACGGGTGGCGAGCGTTACGGCGGCGCAGATGCCCATCACGGCCAGAGCATGGGTGTTCATCGTGCGGCCTCCTTTTGAGAAGAGATGTCGGCAATGGTCAGCACGAGCGCCGTAACCGCCAGCGCCGGGGCGAGAAAGGCGTCCGGCCCCAGCAGCAGGAGCATGATGACCGCGCAGTACGCGCCAACGGCCAGGGCAAACCGATCGCCCGGGTTCATCAGCCGCTCCACGGCGATGACCACGAACAGCGCCGTCATCGCAAAGTCGATGCCCGTCAGGTCAAAGGGCAGGCCCTGCGTCATCAGCGCGCCCAGCACAGAGCCGGTGATCCAGTACAGGTGGTCATAGAGCGCCACGCGCACCAGCACGCCGTCGCTCTCATCGCCGGGCAGCGTGCAGAGCACGGAGTAGGTCTCGTCCGTCAGAGAGAAGATCATGTAGGGCCGGGCGCGGCCCATGCGGTTGAAGCGGCCGATGCAGGAGAGGCCGTAAAACAAATGGCGCGCGTTGATCATCAGCGCCGTCAGCGCGACGGCGGCCAGCGAAATACCCGAGGCCAGGAACGGCACCATCACAAATTGCAGGCTTCCGGCGTAGACCAGGCTGCTGGCAGACAGCACCCACAGGGGACCAAAGCCCGCCTGCGTCATCGTCGCGCCAAAGGCAAAGCCCAAAAACAGATAGCCGCATAGGACAGGAAGCGTCAGGCGCAGGGCCTTGGCGCGCTGCGCATTACGCATCGGCGGGCGCCTCCCCGTTTTCGCGCTCAAAACGGTAGGTCTGCGCGGCATCGGGGTACTTTTCCCTGTCCACAGGCGAAAAGAACATCGTCATCGGCCGAACCCACACGCCGCCTTCTCCGTACAGCGCGCGGTAGACGACCACATTCTCCTGCGTTTCCGAATCCTTAGCAAAGTGCAGGATCTGGTAACGGTTTCCCTTGAAATGCCGGACGATGTCGCCCGGCTGCATCCGCATCTGCATGGTTCCTCCTTGGGGCGCCTGTCAGGGGTGCCCGCTTTCTTCCAGTATTCGCGAAAGGTTGATCGTCAGGCAGAGCATGGGCTCAAAAAAAGCATTGCCCTCAAGCTGCATGATCTTCTGAATCTTGCCCAGGCGGTAGCGCACCGTGTTGGGGTGCTGGTAGAGCATTTTGGCCGCCGCGGCGACCTCCAGGTTCTGTGCGACGTAGACGTTTGCCGTGTGCTCCAGGTTGGTGTGGTTCTGCGCGTCGTAGTCGCGGATGAGCGCCATCGCCCGGCGGCACTGCTGGCAGATGAACGGGTCTTCGCTCATCGGGAGCAGATAGCCGTACATGCCCAGCTCTGCGGCTGTCATCGCGCTGCGCTCGCACAGCTTTGCGGCGCGGGCGGCGTAGATGGCCTCTCTGAGCGCCGTACCCACCGCCAGACGGTCCGGGGTATCGCCGCTTATGCCGACCGCCAGCGCACCGCGGTCGATGCCGGCGCTTTGGAGGAGCGCATCCATCTCCCCGCACGGATCATCCGTGCTCTCGCCGGGCTCAATGCGGCGCAGAGCCAGGATCATCTGCTTCCACGTCATGAAGATGTAGCGGTGCGCGGCCTGCGCATCCCGGCAGAGCAGATCGTAGAGCGCGTCTTCCATGCCGGGCAGGCGGCCAAGCGGGAGCAGGGCGTATACCCGGTGCGTGTTTAAGCCAAGCGGATCGAGCCTTTGCAGGTGCGTCAGCGTCTGTTCGCGCGTGAGGCTGCCGCGCATGAGGGCGTCAAGCTCCCTTTCAAAGCCTGCAAAATGCCGCTTGCCGCGGATGAGATCCGTCACCTGCAGGATGACTTCCTCGATATATGTGTGATCAAAAAGCAGCACCGGCGTGCGCGTCTGGTCGGCCATCGCCAGCACAGCCTTGGGCAGCTCGGTAAAATACGCGGTCTTGACCATCAGCCCGGCGATGCCTTGGCGCATCAGCGAAAGCAGCGACTGGGTGACCAGCTGCGCGTCGCCGCGAGCATAGGCGAGCGTGGTGACGACCAGATCGCCCCGGTAAAAATCGGGAAGCTGCACACGGGAGGGATCGTATTCAAAGAGTACGGCTTCTGTGACCATGCGTTCCAAACCGTCCTGGCCGGCGATCAGGCGAAGATTGCCGATGTCCTGAAGCCTGAACAGCTCTTTGATGTGAATCAATGTCATCATCCCTCCCGTCCATGAATCAACATAGAGACTATTTTACCATTTGCGCGCCGGGTTTGCAAGATTTGTGCCAAAGTGTTGCAGCGCTTTGGCGTGCCGGGAAGGCAACAAAAAAGGCCTTCCATTTTATGGGAAAGGCCTTGTAAAAAATGGATGGGGTCTCAAGCTTCGCGGTCAGGCATGTGCTTGAGCTGGGAGAGGATGCTCCGGACGATGAAGAAGGTGAGCACGAACGTCGCCAGATCGGAGAGGGGCTGTGCAATCTGAATGCCGAGCAGGCCGAATGCGCGGGGGAGGATCAGCAGGGCGGGAATCAGGAAGATGCCCTGGCGCGCACTGGAGATGATGGTGGCACGGACGCCGTAGCCGATGGACTGGGTGAACATGTTGCTCATGGTGATGAAGCCCCACAGGGGAAGCGTGAGGAGCTGCAACCGCAAGGCGAGCGTGCCGATGCGGATGACCTCCAGATCGTCGCGGCGGAACAGCATGATGATCTGCCGCGAGAGCAGCAGCGAGATGACGCTGAGCACGATGAGCAGCAGCGTGGTCACGCGCACGCAGTAGCGGAAGGCTTCGCGCACGCGGGAGAAGCGGCCTGCGCCGTAGCAAAAGCCGCATACGGGCTGGAAGCCCTGGCCAAAGCCGATGACCGAGGAATTGATGAACAGCACAAACCGGCTGACGATGGACATGGCGGCAATGGCGGCGTCGCCATAGGGGCCTGCGGTGGTGTTGAGCAGAATGGTGGACACGCTGGCAATGCCCTGGCGGCCCAGGGAGGGAACGCCGTTGTAGAAGATGCGCGAGTAGATGCGCAGCCCGGGCTTGAAGTTGGACAGGCGGATGGAGATGGCATCGGAGCGGGTGTTGCACATGATCAGCAGAATGACGAAGCTGACGAACTGGGAGAAGGCGGTGGCAATGGCCGCGCCGGCGGTGCCCAGCCCCGCGCCGAAGATGAGAATGGGATCGAGCACCATGTTGAGGATGCCGCCGGTGGTGATGCCGACCATGCCATACATGGACAGCCCCTCAAAGCGGAGCAGGTTGTTCATGACGAAGGAGCACATCATAAACGGCGTGGCATAGAAAATGTAGGTGGCGTAATCTTTGGCATAGGGCGCGATGGTTTCGGTGGAACCCAGAAAGCGCACAATGGCGTCGATATGGCGCAGGCTGAAGAAGGCGAGCACGACGCCCACGATGAAAGCGGTGAAGAAAGCGGTGGAGGCAAAGCGGTCGGCCCGCTCATTGTCGCCGGCGCCGAGGGCCTGGCTGACATTGGTGCCACTGCCCATGCCGATGGTAAAGGAGATGGCCTGTATGATGGCCATGGCCGAGAAGATGACGCCCACCGCGCCGGAGGCGGATGTGCCGATTTGGCTGACGAAGAAAGTGTCGGCCATGTTGTAGATGTTGGTGATGAGCATGGAGATGATCGTTGGAACGGCCATGCGGGGAATGACGCGGTTGATGGGTTCGTGAAGCAGCATCTGGTTGCGCTGCTGAGGTGTTCTGGATTTCATTGCGGATCAACTCTCCTGCTTTTGCGTATCGGTCGTGTGGGGTTAAATGCGGAATATAGACATAATACGAGAAGTAAACCGGAATTCCTGCCGCGGAAAGAAAAGTCGGCGACGGGCAGTTCGGGCTCGCTGAGCGGCTTTGCAATCGGGTTTAGCAAGGCGCTTTCACAGCAGGTAGCCCACCGCAGAGAGGGCAGCGCTGATGGCCAGGGCGGCGAGCACATCGCTGGGGTAGTGCTGGCCACAGAGCACGCGCAGCGCGGCGATGAGCGCGCACAGCGCGAGCATGGCAGCGATAACAAAGGGCTGGGGAAATACGTATACCACGGCGAATGCAATGGCCGCGGCGCTGGCGGCGTGGCGGCTGGGCATGCTCTTGCCCTTGCCGGGGCGGTAAGCGCCCACGGGCGGCAGGCCGAAGCGGTCATACGGGCGCTGACGCCCGATGGCGGGGCGCAGCAGCGTGACGGCGCCAAAGCAGACGGCGGGCACCAGCAGCGCGCGCACGATGCGCGCATCGCCTGTGAACATCAGATACAGCAGCGCGCCAAGATAGGCTGCTGCGCACAAGAGCGTGGGGAAGCGCAGCGCCTTGGCGCCGCCGGGCAGATGGCTGACAGTGCGCCGCATGGCGCCGGTCATCCGGGCGTACTGATCCTTTGTCATGGCAGAGAACCTCCTGATGGCTGTGCGCGCATCTTGACGGCGCCAGCGCACGCAGATTATAATGAACCGAGTTTTGAAAAAGAGGGAAGGATTTCATGCTTCAGACGATGAAGGCCGCCATATTCGACATGGACGGCACACTGCTTGACTCCATGGATTGCTGGCGCAAGCTGAATGCGCAGTTTATCCGCAGCAAGGGCATCACACCCACCCCGCAGCAGGAAGAGGCCATGTATGGCATGTCCGGCACGATGGTGCTCTCCTATTTCAAAGAGCAGTTTGGTATCGAGAGCGATTTTGAGACGCTGTGCCGCGAGGCTTGCAGGCAGATGGAACCCGTTTACAGTGCAGGGGTGCCGCTCAAGCCCGGCGTGCGCGATTACCTCAGGCGGCTGCGCGCCAGGGGAATCAAGTGTGTCGTCGCCACGGCGACGCCCGCGCGCCTGGCGGTGATCGCGCTCAACAGCGCGCATCTGGTGGAGGATCTTGACTACATCTACACCGTCGATATCCTCGGACGGGAGAAGAGCGATCCGATGTTTTTTGATACGCTTTGCGGGCAGATTGGCGTGGAGAAGCAGGCGTGCACCATGTTTGAAGATTCGCTCTATGCCATGCTCGGCGCGCGCCGGGCGGGGCTGAGCGTCGTGGGCATCACCGACAGCACCAATGTGCGCGACCGCGCGCGCATCAGGGAAACGTGCGATGCGCTCATCGACTCGTTTGACGAGCTGGACTGAGCAGAGACATTCACAAAGAAAGCAGGGGCATGATGTGCCCCCGCGCAGCGTGTCGAAAAAGTCCGCCTACGGCGTCCTTTTCCGAGATTTACGCCGTTTCCCTCTCGCCCCCATGGGGCTCCCGGGCGGGAAACGGCGCAAGGAAACCTTGCACAGCAAGGCTTCCGAATCCGC